>DASYWD010000033.1 GCA_035936415.1 Longimicrobiaceae bacterium | reverse complement strand
CCCGCGGACACCGCCGCGAGCGCCGCGCCCGCGCAGCCCGCCGCGCGCTCCCCGCGCGAGGAGGCCCCGGAGCAGATCCGGGGGCTGTACCTGAACGCGTACGCCGCCGGCTCGCGCACGCGGCTCCCCAAGCTGCTCGCCATCGCGGACAGCACGGAGATCAACACCTTCGTGGTGGACGTCAAGACGGAGCGCGGGATCCACTACACGAGCCAGACCCCGCTCGCCACCGAGCTCCAGCAGCAGGGCGAGAACACGCTGAAGGACCTGAAGACGTTCGTGGACTCGCTGAAGGCGCACGACATCTACACCATCGCCCGGATCGTCGTCTTCAAGGACCCGATCCTCTCCAAGGCGAAGCCGGACTGGTCGGTGCAGAAGCCCGGCGGGGGGCTGTGGGCGGACAAGGCGGGGAACACCTGGGTGAGCCCCTGGGACGAGCGGGTGTGGGACTACAACCTGGACATCGCCGAGGAGGCCGCGAAGGCCGGCTTCGACGAGATCCAGTTCGACTACGTCCGCTTCGCGGAGCCGTACAAGAGCCTCCCGCCGCAGGTGCACCCCCGCGCGAAGGGCGACCGCACCGACGCCATCGCCGCCTTCCTGAACGAGGCGAAGCGGCGGATCCACCCGCACGGGGCCACGGTGACCGCCGACGTGTTCGGCCTGTCGCCCAACGACCCGCGCGACGTCAACATCGGGCAGCAGTGGGAGACGCTCTCCGCCATCGCGGACCACATCCTCCCCATGATGTACCCGTCGCACTACCTCCCCACGCACCTCCCGGGCGTGCCCAAGCCGGACCTGATGCCGTACGAGGTGCTCTACAAGTCCGCGGGGATGGCGCGGCTCCGGAACGACGCCATGGAGCGGGACGGGGTGCGGCCGGCGCGCGTGATCCCCTGGCTGCAGGCCTTCACCGCCACCTGGCTGGGCCGCAACCACCAGGACTACGGGCCCCAGCAGCTCCGCCAGCAGAAGCAGGGGGTGTACGACGTGGGGTTCGACGACTGGGTCCTCTGGCACCCCGGCTCCAAGTACGAGCCGATCCTGGCCGGCCTGGAGCGGACCACGCAGTCACGGAAGAAGGCGGAGTACACCCCGCCCCCGGAGGTGAAGTCGGTGGTGGAGCGCTTCGAGCGGCAGGGTGTGGCCGAGGCCCGCCGCAAGGCCGCCGAGCAGGCCCGCGGCGACGTGACCGACCCGGAGGCGGCCCGCGCCGCCCGGACCGGGCGCGAGGAGCCGGACGCCGCGGTGAAGCCGGGCCAGAACGCCCCCGCCGAAGCCGCGCCGACCGCCAGCGGCGTCCCCGCGGCCGGGGGGCAGAAGTCGCCCTGAGCGGCGGACCCCCTCCCACGGCCCCTCCCGGCAAGGGGGAGGGGAGTACGGCAAACGGCGCCCCCACCGGGATCTCTCGGTGGGGGCGCCGTTGCGTGAGGGATGCGAGCCCGAAGAGGCGAGACCCGCGCAGTTTGCGGGTCTCGCCGCCGTTGGACGAGGTAGTATCTCGTCCTACGGCGCCGCAGCCCGGCCCCCGCGCCAGCGGGGGACACGCCCAGACCGTAGCCGTTCAGCCTTTCAGCTCGTTCCAGCCGCTCCGCAGGTGCAGGTCGCGCTGCGGGAAGGGGATCTCGATCCCGCTCTCGCGAAAGCCGCGGTCGATGGCGAAGCGCAGGTCGCTGGCGACGATGGGCTCGGTGCGGGGGCTGTTGAGCCAGACGAGGAGCGTGAAGTCCAGCGACGACTCACCGAAGTCGTCGAAGCGCACCAGCGGGTGCGGCTCCTTCAGGACGCCGGGGTGCTCGGACGCGACGCGCTCCAGCACGGATTTCACCTTCTGGGTGTCGCTCCCGTAGGCGACGCCCACCTTCACCGCGATGCGCACCCGCCGGTCGCCGAAGGTGGAGTTGATCACCGGCTCCGTGATGAACTGCCCGTTGGGGACCAGGATGTCCACGTTGTCCAGCGTGGTCACCACCGTCGCCCGGGCGTGGATCTCCCGCACCGTTCCCCGGGTCCGGCCCACCTCCACGAAGTCCCCCTTCTTCACCGGCCGCTCCAGGAGGAGGATCAGCCCGCTCACGAAATTCTGGGCGATGTTCTGCAGGCCGAAGCCGATGCCGACCGCCAGGATGGCGCCGAGGCCGGCGAGCGCCGTGATGGAGATGCCCAGGTTGTCGAGCGCCAGGAAGAGACCCAGCGCGATGATGCCGTAGTGCAGCAGCCGGTTCAGCGCGTACTGCACTCCCTCGTCGAGGCCGCGCCGGCGGTAGACCCGCCCGAGGGCCCGCTGCAGGAGGCCGGACACGAGGAACGCCAGCGCCAGGAAGACGAAGAAGCTGATCAGCGAGGCGATGGTGACCGGGGTCCCGCCGATGCGGAAGAGCTCGTTCTCGACCTGGAAGGTGCGGCCGAGCTCCTCCTGGATCTGGCCGATCCGCTTGGTTGCGTCTTCCGGCAGGGACCGCTCCTGGAACATGCGCTGCGGGGCTGGGGTGAGGTGAACGGCGCTCCGGGCGGAACGTAGGCGGCGCTCCCGGCGCCCGCAACCGAGCGCCCGAACGCGGCGAGGGGGACCGGATCGCTCCGGTCCCCCTCGCTGTTCGCCGATCAGCCGCGGCTCAGTTGTCGCCGCCGTACGCCGGGGCGCCCGCGTCGGCCGCCTCGGCCACCCAGTTGTTCACCGTGCGGCGGAGCGTCTGCATCCGGTTGTTCCCCTGTGTGTCGTAGGTGCGGTTGGCGAGGATCACCGCCCAGGTGCCGCGGTCCGGATCGATCCAGATGGAGGTCCCGGTGAAGCCGGTGTGCCCGTACGCGTTGGGGGAGATGCGCAGCCCCGCGGCCCCGCCGCCGCTGCGGCTGGGCGACTCCCACCCGAGGGCGCGGGTCCCCACCTGCCGCTGCGCGAAGGTGCGGATCGTCTCCGCCTTCAGCACCCGTACGCCGTCCAGCTCGCCCTCGTTCGCCAGCATGGCGGCGAAGCGGGCCAGGTCGTGCACGGTGGAGAAGAGCCCCGCGTTCCCCGCGATCCCGCCGAGCTGCCGGGCGATGGGGTCGTGCACCTTCCCCTGGAACGCGTCGCCCTGGCGGCGCGCGGTGGAGGCGCAGATGGTGCACCCGGCGCCCGCGGCGTAGGTGGTGTAGCGCATCTTCAGCGGGCCGTACACGCGCCGGTCCAGCAGCCGGAAGAGCGGCTCGCCCGCCGCCCGCTCCGCCGCGGCGAAGAGCACCACGAAGCCCACGTCCGAGTACTCCACCCGCGTCCCCGGAGCGGACTGCAGCGGGGTGCGGACCGCGCGCCCCAGCGCCTCGTCCGGGGTGCTCCCGTGGATCTGCGCCCAGGCCGGGAGCCCGGAGGTGTGGGCGAGCAGGTCGCGCATGGTCACCCGGTCCTTGGCCCCGCCGGAGAACTCCGGGAGGTAGCGCGCCACGGGTGCGTCCAGCTCCACCTTGCCGTCCTCCACCAGCAGCATCAGCGCGGTGGTGGTCGCCACCACCTTGGTGAGCGAGGCCAGGTCGTAGACGGTGCGGTCCGGGTCCACCGGGACGTCGGCCGCGGTCCAGCCGGTCATCCCGATCCCGCGCTCCACCACCACCTGCCCGCGCCGCCCCACGGCGAGCGCCGCGCCGGGGAAGGCGCCGCGGCGGACCTCCTCGGCGATGGCGATCTCGGCGCGCAGCAGCGTGGTGAGGCTGAGCCCGGCGCCGGTCGCGCTCGTCAGCTCGTGAGTGGCGTCGAGGACGGCGACCTCGGCGGCCGGGCGGCCGGCGGCGAGGACGAGGCGGACGGAGTCGGCGGGGCCGGGGGCGGCGTGCAGGGACGCCGCCGCGGAAAGGAGCAGCGGGAGGAGCATGGTCGGGGCTTTGTGCTACGGGGAACGGCGACGGCGGTGAGAGAGGCGGTAGTCACAAGCTGGTGCGCGGCCGCGGCCCTGTCAACGACAATTTCCGGGCCCGCGGCAGCATTCCTCGGGAAGGCGTTGGCGACGAACGTCTTGCGGTTTTCGGCGCGTTGGGAGCGGCGGCGCTCCCGTTGCGGGACGCGGCGCCCCCGTGCGAGCTGCACGGGGGCGCGGCCCGCTCAGGCGGCGCCGGAGCGGATCCCCTCCAGCTCCTCCCAGCGGGCGTAGAGCGCGTCCACGCGCTCGCTCGCGTCGCGGAAGTCGGCGGTGACGCGCGCCACCTCGTCGGAGGGGCCGGCGTACAGCGCGGGGTCGGCCAGGCGGGCGCCCAGCTCCTCCTTGCGCGCCTCGGCCTCCAGGATGGCCTCCTCCATCCCCTGCAGCTCCTGCTGCTCGCGGTAGGAGAGCTTGCGGGGGCCTCCCTCCTTCCGCGCGGGCCGGCTGCCCTGAACGGGGGCCCTGCCGCGCTCGGCGGGGCGGGCGGCGGCCTCCTCCGCCTCGCGCTGCGCCCGGAGCCGGCGGTACAGGTCGTACCCGCCGGCGTGGCGCCGGAGCGCGCCGTTCCCCTCGAAGACGATCAGCCCGGTGGCGACCTTGTCCAGGAAGAAGCGGTCGTGCGTCACCAGCAGGACGCACCCCTTGTAGTCGGCCAGGAGCGACTCCAGCACCTGCAGGGTGAGCAGGTCCAGGTCGTTGGTGGGCTCGTCCAGGATGAGCAGGTTGGCGTCCTGCAGGAGGAGCCGGGCCAGGAGCACCCGGTTGCGCTCGCCGCCGGAAAGGGAGCGTACCACCTGCCGCTGCTGCGCGGGGGAGAAGAGGAAGGTCTCCAGGTAGCTGCGCAGGTGGGTCCGCTCGCCGCCCACCGTCACCCAGTCCTGGTCGGCCACCGCCTCGTAGATGCTGGCGTTCGGGTCCAGGTCCTCCCGGCGCTGGTCGAAGTAGGCGATGCGGGTGTTCTTCCCCACCTCCACCTCGCCCGCGTCCGGCTGCTCCTCGCCCATGATGATGCGGAGCAGCGTGGTCTTCCCGGCGCCGTTGGGGCCGATGATCCCGATGCGCTCGCCGGCCTGGAGCATGGTGCTGAAGTCGCGGATCAGCACGTGCTCGCCGAAGCGCTTGGAGACACCGTGCAGGTTGAGCACGGTGCGCCCCAGGTGCGGGACGGCGCCCGCGCTCATCTCCACGGTGTCACGCGCGGGAAGGCGCTTGTCGGCCTGCTCCTTCTGCAGGTCGTCCAGGCGGTTGATGCGGGCCTGCTGCTTCCCGGTGCGTGCCGAGGGGGAGCGCCGTACCCAGGCCAGCTCCTGGGCGATCAGCTTCTTCCGCTTCTCCTCCTCGGTGGAGAGGCGCTCCATGCGCTCGGCGCGGGCCTCCAGGTACTCGGTGTAGCCGCCGGGGTACGGCGTCAGCTCGCCGACGGAGACCTCGATCATCCGGCTGACCACCCGGTCCAGGAAGTAGCGGTCGTGGGTGATGAGCATGACCGCGCCGGGGTACCCCTGCAGGTGCTCCTCAAGCCACGCCGTGGTGTCGGCGTCCAGGTGGTTGGTGGGCTCGTCCAGCAGGAGCAGCTCGGGCTCCTGGAGGAGGACGCGCGCCAGGGCGACGCGCTTCCGCTCCCCGCCGCTGAGCCCTTCCACGGGCCGCTCCCAGCGGTCCACCCCCAGCCGGGTGAGGATGGCCTCCATGCGGTGCTCGTAGTCCCACCCGCCCAGCGCGTCGATCCGCGCGGCGGCCTCGCCCTGCCGCGCCAGGAGGCGCTCCAGGTCGCCCTCCCCGCGGGCGAGCTGCCCGGCGACGTCGTGGTACGCGGCCATGGCGTCCTGCAGCTCCGGCTGCCCGGCGGCCGCGGCGCGGAGGATGGTGTCGCCCTCGGCGAACTCCGGCTCCTGCGCCAGGTAGCCCACGCGCGCGTCGCGCCGGAAGGCGAGGGTGCCCCCCTCGTGCCCCTCGATCCCGGCCACGATCTTGAAGAGGGTGGACTTCCCGGAGCCGTTGGCCCCGACGAAGCCGACCTTCTCGCCCTCGTCGACGGCGAAGGAGACCCCGTCGAACACCACGCGGGTGCCGAAGGACTTGTGCAGGTTCTGGACGGTCAGTACAGGTGTAGCCATAGCCGGGGAATATCGCCCCGCCGCGGGGGGAGGAGCAAGGAGCCAAGACACGTGAACGACATCAGAGAGGAAGCACGCCGACTCGTTGGTCGACTGCCGGAGCACGCGACCTGGGACGATGTCCTGCGCACGGTCCACGCGCGCAGAGCCATCGAGGCGGGGCTTGCAGACAGCGATAGGGGACACAGCATGCCCGTCGCGGAGGTCCGGCGGCGCTTCGGTCTGTACGAGGGGCCGGCGGGGGAGGTCGGATGAGCCAGGTCGAGCTGGCGGCGATCTGGATCAAGCGGGCGCACCGCGGGCCGATGGACCCCGTGGACGCGGCGGAGCTGGTGGCGGGCCGGGGGATCGTGGGGAACGCCGATCAGGGCCGGCGCCGGCAGGTGACGCTGATCGAGGAGGAGGTCTGGAGCGCGCTGATGGAGCGCCTGGGCGGGAGCGCGCCCCCCTCGGCCCGGCGGGCGAACCTGATGCTGCGCGGGATCCGGCTGGAGGGGACGCGCGGGCGGATCCTGCGCATCGGCGGGATCCGGGTGCGGATCCGGGGGGAGACAAAGCCCTGCGAGCGGATGGACGAGGTGCTCCCCGGCCTCAAGGCGGCGATGTACCCGGCGTGGGGCGGCGGCGCCTTCGCGGAGGTGCTGGACTCCGGGACGATGCGGGTGGGGGACCCGGCCGCCTGGGAGGAGGAGTAGGGCGGCGGAGAGGAGGGGCAGGGGGCGGGCCGCCGCGGGCGGTCGCCCCCTCGCCGTCTCAGTTCGTCCGCACGGGGACGAAGCGGAGGTTCTGATAGTCGAAGCTGAAGTCGGCGAGTGGCGATACCGCCTCCATGGTGAAGGCGGACACGGCGCCGCGCGGGTCGAGCGTGAAGGTGACCCAGGCGTCGGGGATGGTCCGCTCGCGCCAGCGGGCCACGAAGGTGTCGTGGTGCCAGTGCTCCAGGTCGGCGACGAAGGCCGGGGACGCGCCGAAGCGAAGCACGAGGCGCCCGTTCTCCCGCGCGAGGGTCGCATTGCCGTACAGCGGGTCGGCGTACGGGCCGGCGTAGCGCTCCAGCGCCACCGACGGGCGGGTGTTGCGGACGCGCGCGGCGGCGGCCTGCCGCTCCACCTCGGCGGCGCGCTCCCGGCCGCGGCGGGCGGAGGCGACGAAGGCGGCGGTCCAGTCGGTCTGCGGGGCGCCCAGGTAGCGGTCCAGGATCCACCAGGCGAGCGCGGTGTGCGCCGAGCTCTCGGCGTTGGTGAGGATGACGATGCCCAGCTTCCGGTCCGGCACCAGCAGGGTGCGCGAGGTCATCCCCGCCAGCCCGCCGGTGTGCGTGAGCAGCTTGTGTCCGCGGTAGTCGCGCAGGAACCAGCCCAGGCCGATCTCGGAGAAGTTGGGGACGTACGCCTCCAGCCCCGGGGCCGCCCCGCCGATGGGGAGCACCGTCTGCCCGCTCCACATCTCCCGCGTCCGCTGCGGGCTCCACAGCCGCCGGGTCCCGTCCACGCGCCCCGAGTCGAGCTGCACGACCATCCACTTCGCGAGGTCCGCGGCGTTGCTGACCAGCGACCCGGCCGGGGCGGCGTTGTCCATGTTGTCGCGCGGCACCACGCGCAGCTCGCCCTGGAAGGCGGAGTGCGGGAAGGCCACGTCGCCCCCCTGCGGCAGGTCGCGCGCGAGGGCGAGGGTGGAGGTCATCCCCAGCGGCTGCAGGATCCGCTGCCGGACGAAGTCGTCCCACGGCTGCCCCGTCACCGCGGGGACCACCTCGCCGGCGGCCAGGAAGGGGATGTTCTGGTAGGCGTAGGTCGTCCGGAAGCTGCTCGTCGGGGGGAGGGCGCGGATGCGCTCCAGCACCTCGCGCGGCTGGTAGGTGGAGCGGTACCACGTCAGGTCGCCGCCGCCCAGCCCCAGCCCGCTCCGGTGAGAGAGCAGGTCGCGGATCGTCAGCTCGTGGGTGACGTACGGGTCGTGCAGGCGGAACCAGGGGAGGTGCTCGATCACCCGGTCGTCCCACGACACCTTCCCGGAGTCCACCAGCATCGCCAGCGCGGCGCTGGTGAACGCCTTGGTGTTGGAGGCGATCTGGAAGAGCGTCCGCGGCGTGACGCTCGCCGTGTCGCCCATCCGGCGGACGCCGTAGCCCTCCAGGAGGACCACCTCTCCGTCCTTGACGATCCCGATGGCGAGCCCCGGGACCGAGAACTCCCGCAGCGCGCGGGCGACTTCCTGGTCCAGGCCCGGCGGGGGCGCCACCTGCGCGGGGAGCGAGGTTGCGATCAGCGTGAGCGCCGCCGCGAGGGCGAGGCGGCGGCCGGTGCGGGTGCGTCTGCTCATCGGGTGGTACGGGTTGCGGGAGGCGGAGCCGGGGCATGGAACGGCCGGGTGGCCGTGAAGAATAGGGCGCCGGGCGCGCTCCGGGCAACGCATACGGCCGGTCTCCTTCGGGGGCCGGCCCCGCGCCGTTCCCCGGATCTTGCATGCGCCTCCCGCCGCCATGAGCCCGCGCCCCACGACCGGCGCCCCCGGGGCGCTGCAGACCGGCTCCCGCGTCTTCGTCCGCGCGCCGCGGCTGGAGGACTGCGAGGAGTGGCTGGCGCTCAACCGCATGAGCGCCGCTCTCTACCGCGGGCGGACGGCGCGGATGACCCGGCTCGACCAGTTCGCCGTTTACGTGGAGCGCTGCACGCGCGACGACTACGCGGGCTTCTTCGTCTGCCGCCGCGAGGACGGGGCGATCGTGGGCTCCGCCAACCTGAGCCAGATCTTCCGCGGCAACTTCCGGAGCTGCTACCTGGGCTACCAGGTGGGGGCCCCCTTCGCTGGGCGGGGGTACATGACCGAGGGGGTGGACCTGGTGCTGCGGCACGCCTTCGGGCCGCTGCGGCTGCACCGGGTGGAAGCCAACGTCCAGCCGGGGAACGGCGCCTCCATCGCGCTGGTGCGCCGGCTCGGCTTCACCCGCGAAGGGCTTTCGCGCCGATACCTGAAGATCGGCGGGCGCTGGCGCGACCACGAGCGCTGGGCCATACTGCAGGAGGACTGGCGGGCGCTGCACCGCGGGCGCGGGGGCCCAGCCGGGCCGCCCGCCGGCCTTCGCGAACCACGATCCACGCAGGGAGGAGAGGACATGCCGACGAGCAACGCCAGTGCGACCTGGGAGGGCGGCCTCAAGGAAGGTTCCGGGAGCTTCGAGGGGGAGAGCGGGAAGGTCGGCGGGAGCTACACCGTCGCCACACGCTTCGCGGGCGAGCGGGGGGGGACCAACCCCGAGGAGCTGCTCGCGGCCGCCGAGGCCTCGTGCTACAGCATGGCCCTTTCCGCGGGGCTGGAGAAGAACGGGACCCCGCCCGAGCGCGTCCGCACCGAGGCCGCCTGCACCGTGGAGAAGCAGGGCGAGGGCTTCACCATCACCGGGATCCGGCTGAAGGTGCGCGCCCGCGTCCCGGGGGTGGACGCCGAGACCTTCCAGAAGCTCGCGCGGGACACGAAGGACGCCCAGAACGGCTGCCCCGTGTCGCGCGCCCTGGCCGGCGTACGGATCGAGGTCGACGCCGAGCTGGAGTAGCCGGACCGGTACAGCCGGGGCGGCCCGGGCCGGGGAGGCGGTCCCGGTCCGGGGAGGCGGTCCCGGTCCGGGTCGCCCTGTAGGGGAACAGGGGAACGGTTCGTGCGGCGCCGGTCGACGCAGGTCCCCGCCGCCGTACAGGCCCCGCCCTGGCCGGGCCCGGAGCGCGGCAGCTCGCCAGCCCCCGTCCAGGGAGGGTCGCATGGAGCTCATGAAGCGGATTTTCGGTCGCGGAGCCGAAGACGGCGGTGCCGTCGCCGCCCCCGGCGGCCTCTCGCGCGAGGCCGTGGAGGAGCGGCTGCGGGGGGACGGCGGCCGCAGCCTGGCGGGACTGGACCTGAGCGGCGCCCAGCTCGGGGGGATGGACCTGAGCGGGGTGGACCTGCACGGGGCGAAGCTCTGCGGGGCGAAGCTGGCGGGGGCGGACCTCCACGACGCCGACCTGACCGCGGCCGACCTGTGCGGCGCCGACTTCTCGGAGGCGGACCTCCGCGGGGCCTCCCTGCGGGACGCCTCCTGCATCGGGTCGGGCTCCACCCGGCCCGCCCGGTTCTCCGGCGCGAAGCTGGCCGGGGCCGACCTCCTGGGGGTGGAGCTGACCCGCGCCGACCTCACCGGCGCCGACCTCAGCGGGGCCTCGCTCTACGAGGCCACCCTCCACAAGGCGGACCTGCGGCGGGCGACGCTCGCCGGGGCCAACCTGGACGGCGCCAACCTGCGCCACGCCGAGGCCGACGAGGCGGACTTCTCCGGCGCCGACCTCCGCACCGCCGACCTCTCCAGGGTGACCGCCCGCGGCGCGCGCCTCTCGGGGGCGAAGCTCGCCCGCGCCAACCTGTCGGGGGCGGTGCTGGAGGGGGCGGACCTGAGCGGCGCGGACTTCACCGAGGCGGAGCTGTCGGGCGCGGTGCTCCGCGGCGCGGACCTCCGCGGCGCCAACCTGGACCGCGCGGACCTGGACGCCGCCGTCCTGGACGGCGCCGACCTCGAAGGCGTGGACTTCTCCGTCTGCCGCAACCACGCGCAGGCCTAACCCCCGCTCCCCAAGCAGACGGCGCCCCCACCGGGATCTCCCGGCGGGGGCGCCGTTTCGCACCTCGCACTTCGCACTCCCCGCGCAGCGGGCCCCTACGCCTCGTACACCCGGAACAGGAAGCGCGGGATCGCCGCGCGGAACCTAGATCCGTCCGGGCGGCGGAACTCGTAGTAGCCGTCCATGTGGCCGGAGGGGCCCTGCAGCATGCAGAAGCTCTGGTACTCGTGCGCCTCTCCCGGGCCGATCAGCGGCATCTCACCCACCACGCCCTCACCCTCCACCTCCGTGTCGCCGCCCACCGGGTCGTGGATGTACCAGTGCCGCCAGAGGAGCTGCGCCGGCGCGTCGCCGGTGTTCTCGATGCGGACGTGGTACGCGAACACGTACCGCTCCTCCTCCGGGTCCGAGTGGTCGCGGAGAAAGTACGGCTGGGCGGTGATCCGCATCCCCTCCGTCGTGCGGTGGAACATGGCGGCTCCGGGTCCGGGTTCGCGTGGGAGGTGTCCCGCAAACATCTATCGCGGGGCGCCGGAGTGCAAGTGCGGCGCCCGCACTGTCCCCCGGCGGCGGCGCGGGATACATTTCCGGCTCGCGGCGTAGCCGGGCGGGAACCCCCGGGCGGCGCCGGTGTCCGACCCCCCGCCCCCGGGCGGGGAGCGCGCGGGGAACCTCAGCGGGGAAGCACGAGTGGCCGACATCGCGATCGACCTGGGAACCGCCAACACCCTGATCCAGGTCAAGGGCCAGGGGATCGTCATGAACGAGCCCTCCGTGGTGGCCGTGGAGCGCCGCACCCGCCGGGTGCGCGCCATCGGGCTGGAAGCGAAGCGCATGCTCGGCCGCACGCCGGAAGGGACGGTCGCCATCCGCCCCATGCGCGACGGCGTCATCGCCGACGTGGACATGGCCGAGCTGATGCTCCGCCACTTCCTCCAGACGATCCTCCCCCGCGGCCTCTTCCGCGCCAGGCCGCGCGTGGTGGTGGGCGTCCCCTCCGGGATCACCGAGATGGAGCGCCGCGCCGTCCGCACCGCCGTCTCCCAGGCGGGCGCGAAGTCGGTGTACCTCCTCTCCGAGCCGATGGCCGCCGCGATCGGCGTGGGGCTCCCCGTCACCTCGCCCCGGGGGAGCATGGTGGTGAACATCGGCGGGGGGACCAGCGAGATCGGCGTCATCGCCCTGTCGGGGATCGTCGCCGACGCCTCCATCCGCGTGGGCGGCAACGAGATGGACGAGGCGATCGTCGCCTTCATGCGGAAGGGCTACAACCTGCTGGTGGGCGAGGCCACCGCGGAGGCCATCAAGATCCAGGTGGGCTCCGCCTCGCCCACCGTGGAGCCGCGGGAGATGGACGTCAACGGGCGCGACCTGATCTCCGGCATCCCCAAGACCATCCGCATCCACTCGGACGAGATCCGGGAGTGCATCCAGGAGCCGATCCAGGCCATCGTGGGGGCGGTCCGGCGGGCGCTGGAGGTGACCCCGCCCGAGCTGGCCTCCGACATCGTGGACGAGGGGATCGTCATGACCGGCGGCGGAGCGCAGCTACGCGGGCTGGACCGCGTCCTCCAGCAGGACACCAGCCTCCACATCCACGTGGACGACGAGCCGCTCACCTGCGTGGTCCGCGGTGCCGGGATGGTGCTGGACGACTGGAACGCCTACCGCGGCGTCCTTTCCGAATAGCGGGGGCGCCGGCGGCCGGAAGACGGAGGGGTCCGGGAGCGTCCCGGACCCCTTCCGTGCTCAGAGGCGGGGCTCGTCGCGGTCCGCGGTGTCCGGGTCGCGGCTCCCCGGCCGCGCCTCCGGGGCCTCGACGCCGGAGTTCTTGCCCTCGCGCTTGAGGTCCAGCCGCTCCTGGTGGCTCATGCTGTCGTCCGCCTCGGTGCGCTGCTTGCTCGCCCCCAGCGTGCGCCCCACCTCGCTCGGCTGCTTCCCCTCTTCGCGCGCCTCCCGGGCCGCCTGGCGCCGCTGCTCGTTGTTCCCTTCCATCTGCTTGCCGCCCATGTGATCCCTCCAGTCCGTCGGTAAGTGCCTGCCCCGCACGGGGCTCGGGCCCGTCATGCCCGCGCAACGACCGTGCCGGTGGCAGGGCCGGGGGGCGCGGCCTATCTTGTCCGCCGTCCCGACGCCGCGTCCCCCCGAGCCGGAGCCTCCGCCCGTGGAGCACCTGAGAGAGCTGGTCCGCGACATCCCCGACTTCCCCATCCCCGGGATCCTCTTCCGCGACGTGACCCCGCTCCTGCGCGACCCCGGGGGGCTGCGCGAGGTGGTGGACCGCTTCGCGGCGGAGTACCGGGAGGCCGGGATCGACGCGGTGGCGGGGATCGAGTCGCGCGGGTTCGTCTTCGGCGCGCCCGTGGCGATGGCGCTGGGCGTGGGCTTCGTCCCCATCCGCAAGCCGGGGCGGCTGCCGCACGACAAGGTGAGCCGCGAGTACGCGCTGGAGTACGGGACCAGCGTCCTGGAGATGCACGCCGACGCGGTGCGGCCGGGGGAGCGGGTGCTGGTGGTGGACGACCTGCTCGCCACCGGCGGCACGGCCCGTGCCGGCGCGCACCTGGTGGAGGCGCTCGGCGCGACGGTGGCCGCATGTGCGTTCGTGATCGAGCTGGAGTTCCTGGAGGGACGCAGGGCGCTGGAGGGCTACGAGGTGCTGTCGCTGATCCGCTACTGAGCCCCGCCCGCCCCGTCACCCCGCCGCCGCCCCGGCCGCGGCCGGGGCTTGGGACGCTGCTTCTGCCGCCGGATGCGCTCCCGCTCGGCCCTGGCCTTCCGCTCTTCCTCGATGGCGGCGGGGCTCCCCGGGCGCGGGCGGACCGTCGCGTCGCCGATGGAGCGCGCGACGGCGTCGTGCACCCGCTCGCGCAGCTCCAGCATCGCGCGCGGCGAGGCGTTGTCGTAGGTGCGGTTGGTGAGCAGCACCACGAACAGGTCGCGCTCCGGGTCGATCCAGAGCGAGGTGCCGGTGAAGCCGGTGTGGCCGTACGAGCGCGTGGAGAAGTAGCTTCCGGCGGAGCTGCGCTGCGCGGGGACGTCCCATCCCAGGGCGCGGTTCCCCGGTCGGGCGCGCGCCGCGGTGAAGCCGCGCACCGTCTCCGGCGAGTAGACCCGGTGCGTGCCGTAGCTCCCACCGTTCAGCAGCGTCTGCGCGAACACGGCCAGGTCGGCCGCGGTGGAGAAGAGGCCAGCGTGCCCCGCGACCCCGCCCAGGCGGAAGGCGTTGGCGTCGTGCACCGTCCCGGCCAGCGTGTACTCCCGCTCGGAGCGCTGCGCCGTGGGGACCGTCACCGGGCGGAGCACGTCGGGCGGGATGAAGAGGGTGGACTCCATCCCCAGGGGCGCGTACACCCGGCGGGCGAGGTACCGGTCCAGCGGCTCCCCGGCCGCCGCCTCCACCAGGGCGCCCAGGAGGATGAAGCCGAAGTCGCTGTACACCATCGCCTGTCCCGGGGGGCGCACCAGCGGGGCGCGCATGGAGCGGCGCAGCGCGGTCTCGGGGGAGCGGGTGCTGCCGTACAGCCACTCGCCCGCGGGGAGCCCCGCGGTGTGCGTCAGGAGCTGGCGCACCGTCACGCTCCCCTTCCACTTCCCGGTGAAGCCGGGGAGGTAGCGGCGCACCGGCGCGTCCAGGCGGAGCCGTCCCTCGTCCGCCAGCGCCATCACCGCGGCCGTGGTCGCGGCCACCTTGGTGAGCGAGGCGACGTCGTACAGCGTCTCGGTTGCGTCCACCGCCCCCCCGCCGCCGCCCGTCCGCCCGTACCCCCGCAGCCGCACCAGCCCGCCCCTGCGGCCCACCGCCAGCGCCGCGCCGGGGATGGTCCCCGCCTCCACCGCGGCGCGGATC
>DASYWD010000032.1 GCA_035936415.1 Longimicrobiaceae bacterium | reverse complement strand
GGACGCGCCCCGGCCCGCCCCGCTCGCCGGGGTAGAGGAGGAGCGTCTGCCCCTCCTTCCCGGCGAAGTCGCCGCGGCCGTGGGCGGCCGCGAGCTGTGCGGCGGCCGCGCCGTCCAGCCCCGGGAGCGCGCCGGGGTCGGCGTCCGCGGCGACGGGGACGGCGAGGAGGGGGGTGGCGAAGCGGGTGGGGGCGTCGGCCCGTACGGAAACGTTCATGAAGCGCTGCATCCTCTGGAAGGGAGCGCCGCGCGGAAGGATCCGCGCGGCGCTCCGCGGGCTACATGTTGCGGACGATCTGCTCGCCGAACTCGGAGGTGGAGACCTTGGTCGCCCCCTCCATCAGGCGCTCGAAGTCGTACGTCACGGTCTTCTGGCGGATCGCACCTTCCAGGCCGCGGACGATCAGGTCCGCCGCCTCGGTCCACCCCATGTACCGGAGCATCATCTCCCCGGAAAGGATCACCGAGCCGGGGTTGACCATGTTCTTCCCGGCGTACTTGGGCGCGGTGCCGTGCGTCGCCTCGAAGATGGCGTGCCCGGTCACGTAGTTGATGTTCGCCCCCGGGGCGATGCCGATCCCGCCGACCTGCGCCGCCAGCGCGTCGGAAACGTAGTCGCCGTTCAGGTTGAGCGTGGCGATCACGTCGTACTCCGACGGGCGGAGGAGGATCTGCTGCAGGAAGGCGTCCGCGATGGAGTCCTTGACCACGATCTTCCCGGCCGCCTCGGCCTCCTTCTGCGCCTGGTTGGCCGCGTCGGGGCCGTCCGACTCCACGATCCGGTCGTACTGTGCCCAGGTGAACACCTGGTCCCCGAACTCGCGCTCCGCCAGGGCGTACCCCCAGCTCTTGAAGGCGCCCTCGGTGAACTTCATGATGTTCCCCTTGTGCACCAGCGTCACCGAGCGGCGGCCGTGGCGGACGGCGTAGCGGAGCGCCGCGCGCACAAGCCGCTCCGTCCCCTCGCGCGAGACCGGCTTGATCCCGAAGCCGGAGCTCTCGGGGAAGCGCACCTTCTTGAAGCGGTCGGCGAAGGTCTCCGCCAGCACCTCGCGGAAGCGGCGCGCGTCGTCCGTCCCCTCCTCGAACTCGATCCCGGCGTAGATGTCCTCGGTGTTCTCGCGGAAGATGACCATGTCCACCTGGTCCGGGCGCTTCACCGGGGAGGGGACCCCCTCGAACCAGCGCACCGGGCGGAGGCAGGCGTACAGGTCCAGGATCTGGCGGAGCGCCACGTTGAGCGAGCGGATCCCCCCGCCCACCGGCGTCGTCAGCGGGCCCTTGATCCCCACCAGGTACTCGCGGAAGGCGTCCAGGGTGGCGTCCGGGAGCCAGCTCCCCGTCTGGTTGAAGGCCTTCTCCCCGGCGAGCACCTCCATCCAGCGGATCCGGCGCTCGCCCCCGTACGCCTTCTCCACCGCGGCGTCCAGCACCGGCTGCGAGGCCGCCCAGATGTCCGGCCCCGTCCCGTCGCCCTCGATGAAGGGGAGGACGGGATTGTTCGGGACGCTCAGCTCCCCGTCGCGGATGGTGATGCGCTCCCCGTCTGCGGGGACCTGCGGCTGCCAGTTCTCGGCCATGGTCTAGCGGTGAGTTGAAGTGGTCCGGGACACGGTCGGCGCGGCGGACGTCCCTCCGCGCGGCGACAGGGTAGCACGAAAAACCTCCGGGGCGCAACGGGGTCACCGCCGCGCCCCGGAGGGCGGTTCACTGCCGGGAGCCTCAGCGCTCGGAGATCGGCGTCACCTTCAGGCCGCGCGGGCCGGCGTACTCGGCCTGCGGGCGGATGAGGCGGTTGTTGGCGTACTGCTCGAAGAGGTGCGCGGTCCACCCGGGGACGCGCGCCAGCGCGAAGACGCAGGTGAACAGGTCCTCCGCGATCCCGAGCGTGGTATAGACGGAGGCGGAGAAGAAGTCCACGTTGGGGTAGATCTTCTTGCCGCGCGTCTCCATCTCCTCGGCCATGGCCTCGCGGATCTGGTCGGAGAGGGTGAGCCACTTGGTCTCCCCCGCCTCGGCCATGATCTGGTCGGCCAGCTCCCGGAGGATGCTGGCGCGCGGGTCCGTGGCCTTGTAGACGCGGTGGCCGAAGCCCATGATCCGCCGCCCGCCCTCCAGCGCGTTCCGCACCCACTCCTTGGGGTCGGCGTCGCTCTGGTCGATCTCGCGGAGCATGTTCATGACCTCCACGTTCGCGCCGCCGTGCGACGGACCCTTGAGGGTGCCGATCGCGGAGGTGATCGCGGAGTAGACGTCCGCGAGCGTGCCGGCGGTGACGCGCGCGGAGAAGGTGGAGGCGTTCATCCCGTGCTCGGCGTGCAGGATGAGCGCGGCGTCCATGGTGCGGACGCGGGTCTCGCTCCCCTCCTCGCCGTTGAGCATGTACAGGAAGTTCCCCGCGGTCCCCAGCTCCGGCCGGGGCGCCACCGGATCCTTCCCGTTGCGGATCCGGTCGAAGGCGGCCACCAGCGTCGGCATCTTCGCGGTGAGGAGGACCGCCTTGCGCCGGAGCTCCGCCTCGGAGTTGTCGTCGGCGTCGGGGTCGAACATGCCGAGCGCGGAGACGGCGGTGCGCAGGGCGGCCATGGGGTCCGCGTCGCGCGGGTAGCCGCGCAGCATCTCCACCACCTCGCCGCTCAGCGTGGCCTCGGCGGCGAGCTGCCGGTTCAGCTCGTCGAGCTGGTCCCGGTCGGGGAGCTCGCCGTTCCAGAGAAGGTAGCAGACCTCCTCGAAGGTCGTGTTGCGGGCGAGGTCGTCGATGTCGTACCCGCCGTAGATCAGCGTCCCTTCGGCTCCGTTGATGTAGCTGAGCCTGCTCTGCGCAACGACGACTCCTTCAAGTCCGGCTTTGGACATGGCAGCTTCCTCTATCGCGATGCCAGGGATAGATTGTTTCCTTCCGCAACCCGCATGGCCTAAGTTGTGACCGCGGCGCCGTTCGCCCCGTCAAACCCACGGACCGGACCATGCAAAGCTCGTCAGTATAGCGGGGCTCCCGGGGCGTCGCAAGCCGCTCCCGCCCGCGCTTCCGGCACGGGGTCCGCTCCGCTCCATCCCCCCGAACCGACGCCCACGCGCCGAGTGACCGACGAGACCGACGCCCAGCTCGTAGCCCGCGTGCTCGCCGGGGATCCGGACCGGTACGCCGTCCTCGTGGGCCGGTACCAGGCGTCGCTCTTCCGCTACGCCGTCGGGATGGTCCGCGACGGCGACCTCGCCGCCGACCTGGTCCAGGACTCCTTCGTCAAGGCGTACACCAGCCTGGCGAGCTGCCAGGACCCCGCCCGCTTCGGCGCGTGGGTGTTCCGCATCCTGGTGAACCGCTGCAAGGACCACCTCAAGAGCCGGCGCCGCCACTCCCTCCCGCTGGAAGAAGACACCGCCACGACCCCCGACTCCGACGACCCGGGGGTGTACACCGACCGAGCCGACCTGCGGCAGCTCGTGGAGCGGGCCCTGGCGACGCTCCCGGAGGCGCAGCGCGAGGCCTTCCTCCTCAAGCACCTGGAGGGCCGCTCGTACGAGGAGATGTCGGAGATGCTGGACGTCTCCATCAGCGCCCTCAAGATGCGGGTCCTGCGGGCGCGGGAGGCTCTGCAGTCGCTTCTGCGGGAGTTCGCCGACTAGCGGATCCGGGCCGGCGGCCTACGCCGCCTCCGTCGCCTCCTGGTCCTCCTTGCAGAAGCGGGCGTGCGGGATCACCTCCAGCCGCTCGAAGCCGATGGGCTTGCCGCACCGCTGGCAGCTCCCGAACTCCTCCGGGGTCTTGTAGAGCCGCCGCAGCGCATCGTCCACCTCGTAGAGCCGGCGCCCCTCCTGGGAGGCGAGGAGGAAGTCCTTCTCCTGCTCCTGCGCCTCGGTGCCGATGTCGGCCATGTGGAAGCGGTACAGGCTCATCTCCCCGGAGCGCTCCCGCAGGTCCTGGGTGCGCTCCTCGAAGTGTCCCAGCGCCTCCAGCGCGCCCTCGCGCTCGCGGAGAAGCAGCTTCTCGATCCGGTCCCTCTGTTCCTGGGTCAGCATTCGTTTCCCTGTTCGCGTCGGTGGTTGCCGCCGCGACGGGACAGCAACAACCATTCCCGCCCCGGGAGGGTGGGAACGCACGACGCCCCGGGGGAATGCTCCCCCGGGGGCGTCGTCGTACGGGATACCGGGCGGGGGACTCGAACCCCCACGCCTCGCGGCGAACGATTTTGAGTCGTTTGCGTCTACCAGTTCCGCCAGCCCGGCGCGTCCGGAAACGACCGGAAGATAACGTCCTCCCGGCCCCGGCTCAACTGCCCGCCCCGCCCCCGGCGTACTGCTCCACGAGCTGCAGCGCGTAGACCGCGCGCCGGAAGGCCCGCTCCGGGTCGTCGGTGAGCACGGCTTCGCGGGCCCACCCCAGGAGACGCTCCACCCGCGCCGCCTGCGTGCGCGGGAGCGTCCGGCCATGCTCGCGGACCATCGCCTCCGCTCGCTCGAACGCGCGGAGCGCCAC
>DASYWD010000031.1 GCA_035936415.1 Longimicrobiaceae bacterium | reverse complement strand
CCCCCCCCCCCCCGCGCCCGTCCACCCTCGAAGTCCCTCGCTACCCTTCCCGAAGAGAGAGCGGCCGCGACTCCGCCTCCAGCTCGCGGAAGAGGTGGTCGCGCGCCTCCTGGATCATGGCGCGCACCCGCTCGCGCAGCGCCGGCACGTCGTCCAGCGTCAGCCCCTCGGTGGGAATCGGCTCCAGCACGCGTGCCTCGGCCGTGGCGCGGCGGAAGAGCATGGAGCCCTTGGGGAGGGCGTGGCGCGTCCCCGCCACCGCGATGGGGAGGATGGGGGCGCCGGTCTCCACCGCCAGGCGGAAGGCGCCGTCCTTGAAGGGGAGCATCTCCCGGGTGCGGGAGCGCGTCCCCTCCGGGAAGATCATCACCGACACCCGCTTCCGCAGCCGGTCGCGGCACTCCTCCAGCGCCTCCGCGCGGCTCGCCCGCTCTCCGCGCCGCACCGGGACGTCCCCCGCCATCCGCATCATCCACCCCATGAAGGGGAGCTTGAAGATGGACTCCTTGGAGAGCCACTTCATCTCCCAGGGGAGGTGCGAGATCAGGAAGATGTCCGCGATGGACTCGTGGTTTGAGACCGCCACGTACGGCCGCCGCGGGTCGCGGATCCGGACGCCGGAGGTGCGGAACTTCCACAGCGGGTTCAGCGCCACGGCCGTCACCGCCGCCCGCCGGAACCAGCGGCCCACGACGTAGCGTCCGGGGTCGAACGGCGCCGTCGCGATCCACACCAGCGCGAGCCAGGGGACCCAAAGCAGGGCGACCAGCGAGTTGGTGACCCAGATCCAGGACGAGACCAGATATCGCATTCCGTAAAGATGGCGCACCGGCGCCCCGGCCGCCAAGGGGGTGGAGACCCCCGCGGCGGCCGACCCGGGCGGCGTGCTCAGCAGCCCGTGGCGCAGGCGGCGCAGGTCCGGGTCTCGGGGAAGACGAGGAGGCGCTCGAAGCGGATGGCCCCGCCGCACGCGCTGCACGCGCCGTAGCTCCCCTCCTCGATGCGCCGCAGGGCGTCCAGGATGCAGGCGAGCTGCGCCCGCTCGCGCGCCTGCAGGTTCTGGGCGAGGCCCTGGTTCTGGATGGCGTCGATCCGCGACAGGCGGCCGACGGTGTCCTGCTCCAGCTCGACCGGGCGGGCCGCTTCCCCGCTGATCTTCATGCTCCGCTCCAGCCGCGTCAGCGTGCGGAGGAGCTCGTCGCGGATCTCGCCGATCTGGTCGGGAGAGAGGGTGGATCGTGCTGCGATCATCTGCTGCCGTGCTGCGTTAAAGGGACTGGCGAAGGGCGACGCGGTCCAGGGCGAGCCCCCAGGTGGCGCCGAGAAGGCCGGTGGGGCGTCCGCCGGCGCGCTCCGAGACCTCCCGGAGCGCTTCGGCGATGGTGGCGTCCACGGCGCGGAAGACGGAGGCGGTGGCGGGGTCCGCGCCCTCCTCCATCAGGTAGCTGTAGGCGCGGGCCATCCCGCAGTTGGAGATCACGTCCGGCACCACCGTGAAGCGCCGGTCGGCGGCGCGCTGCACGCGGGTGGAGCCCAGCCCCGCCTCGCGGAAGGGCTGGTTGGCCCCGCAGGCGATCATCTCCACCCCCTGCCCGGCCAGCCGCTCCAGCGCGGCCTCGTCCAGGGAGCCGGAGACCGCCGCGGCCACGAAGACGTCGGCCGGGACCTCGCCCAGGCGCGCGCGGTCCGGGGTGCAGCGCGGGTCCTCGCGGGGGAGGAGCTTGTCGTCGTCGCGGGCGCGGAGGAGCGCCTCGACCTCCTCCGCCCCCATCCCCTCCGGTGCCAGGAGCGCCTTCTCCCGGTCGGAGATCCCCACCACCCGCGCCCCCGCCTGCGCCAGGTACAGCGCGCAGGGGGCGCCTACCGCCCCGAACCCCTCCACCAGCACCCGCGCACCCCGGATCGGGCGCCCCTGCAGCGCGTACTGGTGGAGGATGGAGCGCGCCACCCCGTAACCGGTCACCAGGTCGGCCAGGGGGAGGGGGCGGCCCGGGATCCCCAGCTCGCCGCAGACCGGCGCCTCCAGCCCCCGCGTCAGCGTCTCCAGGATCGCGGCGAGGTCGTCCGGCCCGGAGCCGCGGTGCCCGCGCACGATCCCCTCCTGCGGGTGCGAGATCTCCAGCTCGGCCAGGCAGGGGATCACGTCGCGCACCTGGTCCACGTTGAGGTCGCCGCCGGTGCCGTAGCAGTGGCGAAGGTAGGGGGCGACGGCGCGGAACCAGCGGCGGAGCACCCCCTCGCGGCGCGGGTCCGTGGGGTCGAAGTCGATCCCGGACTTGGCGCCGCCGATGAAGGGCCCGGACAGGGCGAACTTCAGCTCCATCGTCTTCGCCAGGTACGTCACCTCCCGGCGGGTGAGCCCGCGCCGCATCCGCGTCCCGCCGCCCGCCGCGCCCCCGCGGAAGGAGTTGATCACGAGCCAGCCGCGCGCCTCGGTCTCGTCGTCCGCCCACTCCACCACCAGGAGCGGGGGACGGCGCAGGTACTCGGTGTAGCGGCTCCAGGCGGCGGCCGGAGCGCGGCGGGTGCGGGACGGAGCGGAGGGGACGGCCACGGGGTTCATCGCGGGGGTGCCGGGGAAAGGACGACGGCGACGGGGCTCCGTCACCGGTCAGATGCGTTCCAGGAACACGTCGAACACGCCCCCGCACACGGCGGGGCTCCAGGAGAGCAGGTCCTCGGTGAGGTCCACCCGGACCAGGCGCGGCGCGCCGGTGGCCGACACCTCCCGCGCGGCCTCGATCACCGCGGCCTCTCCGCACCCGCCGCCCACCGTGCCGGTGAGCCCCCGCTCCGGGTCCACCAGCATCCGGCTCCCCACCCCGCGCGGGGTGGAGCCCTTGCAGCGGACGATGGTGGCGAGCACCGCCGGGCGCCCCTCGCGGGCCGCTTCCGCGGCGGCGGCGAACACCGCTTCGCTTTCGGTCATGCGCCCTTCAACCGGTCCAGGGGGTCGTCGGGGAGGGCGTCGGCGATGGCGGCGATCTCCTCCGCCTCGCGCCAGGCCGCCTCCAGCGCGGCCAGCTCGCCCTCCAGCGCGCGCCGCTCCGTTTCCTCGTGCAGCGCCATCTCCAGCGCCAGCGCCTCGGGGCGGGAGAGCCGGTCCGCGCGGGCCTTCGCGGTCCACCACGGCGTCCCGTACGCGCCGGCGGGGCGCGGCAGCGCGGCCGGGACCGCCTCGCCGCGGAAGGTCCCCACGAAGCGCTGCCAGCTCGTCCCCGAAGCGAGCGTCGGCACGTAGGGGACGCCGAGCGACCTGTCGCCCCCCGCCGCCTGCCGCAGGTATCCCTCCGCGCCGCCGGGGCCGGAGAGCAGGTCCAGCGCCCGGCCCAGGTGCTTCCGGGAGGCGCCGCCGGCGTTGGCGTCCACCATCGCCCGCCCCAGGACGTTCCGTGCCGCGGGGCCCGTGAGGACCACGGAGCGGGCGGGGAGCCACACCGCCCGGCCGTCGTCCCGGCGCACGCGCGTGGGCTCCAGGGCGTACGGGAGGTGCAGGGCGATCTCCCCGTCCTCCCCCGTGGCCGCGCGGGCGCCGTTGAGGTGGTGGCGTCGCAGCGGGAGCGGCTTCCCGGTGGGCGACTCCTCCGCGGGGAGCCGGTGCACGAAGCGGCGCGCCCTGCGGTGCTGCCAGGCCAGGTTCACCAGGTTGACGGCGCCCGCGCCCCCGCCCAGCGCCCCGGCGATGGCGAGGCCGCCGTACGCCACCCCCGCGACCCCCAGGATCCCCGCGGCCAGCAGGTAGCGCCGACGGCGCCGCACGAGCTGGTCCCCGTAGCGCCACGCGGCCAGCTCGCCGGGGAGCGCCTCGCCGATGCGGATGAGGCGGGTGCCGTCCGGGAGCTTCGCCAGCCCCACGTTCTCGGACTGCGCCCGGAGCCGCGCGTCGCGGAACAGCTTCTCGGCCGTTTCCGTGGCCTCCCAGCGCTCCTCGATGGGCGCCAGGTTCCAGCGGGAGCACTTCGGACAGACCGCCCAGAGCCGCCCCTTCCAGGCGTCGAACGCCAGGCGCTTCCCGACCGGGAACTCCTCCACCGCCTCGTTGCTCCCCAGCGGGGCGGAGCAGAAGATGCACGTGCTGTACATGAACCCCGTGTTGCGTGCGGGCCGCACGCCCTCCGGCGCTACGCTCCCCCTTCCTCCACGGCGCCGGTGACCCAGCGCTCCACCACCCGCTCGCGGTCCCGGAGCGGGACGCCGCTCCCCCCGCGCCGCACCTGCACGATCTCCGCGGCGATGGAGACGGCGATCTCCTCCGGCGTCTCCGCGCCGACGTCCAGCCCGATCGGGGCGTGCACCCGGAGCAGCCGCTCCCGGGGGATCCCCTCGCGCCGCAGCAGCTCCAGCGCGGCGCGGACGCGGCGGCGGCTCCCCACCATCCCCACGTAGGCGGGGAGGTCCGGGCGGCGGAGCAGGTCGTGGAGGGCGTCGAAGTCGTACTTGTGCCCCCGCGTCACCAGCACCAGGTAGCTGCCGGGGCCCACGGCGACCCCCCGGAACGGATCGGAGAAGTCGGCGCGGCGGACCTCCTCGGCCTCCGGGAAGCGCTCCCGCGTGGCGAACTCCGGGCGGTCGTCCAGCACCCGTACCCGGAAGCCGAGCATGGCGCCCACCCGGCAGAGCGGCCGCGCGATGTGCCCCGCCCCCACGATCACCAGCTCCGGCGGCGGACGGTGCGCCTCCAGGTAGAGCGTGCAGCGTCCGCGCTCCGTCTCCAGGGCCACGGGGCGGTCGCGCCCCTCGCCGCGGAGCAGCGCCTCCGCCAGCTCCGCGGCTCGCGCGTCCAGCGCCGGGTCGCCCAGCGTCCCGGCGCGGTGCCCCTGCCAGACCAGGATCCGCGCCCCCATGGGCGGTCCACCCGCCTC
>DASYWD010000030.1 GCA_035936415.1 Longimicrobiaceae bacterium | reverse complement strand
TCCCGGGGGAAAGCGGCTCAATGGCGTCTACCTGCGGGTGAAGACCGCCAGCGACATCTGGGGGCGCGGGCTGGTCAGGGAGTACCTGACGCTCTTCCCCGACGGCCGGTACTACGCCGGCGGCTATCCGGAAGAGGGGATGCACGGCTTCGACTGGAGCTACTGGTGCGGCAGGAAGGACCGGAGCTGCGGCACCTACGAGGTGGAGAGCCGGAGCGGGGACCGCCTCGACCGGGTGCGGACGCGCAGCACGAGCGGAGAAACCAAGGAGTACCAGGTCGCGCGCGAGCAGGGCCAGAGCGCCATTTCCGCATTCGATCGTCTCGACCGGCTCGACGGCCTGCGGCTGGGGTCGCGCTACCAGGCCGACTGCCACAACGGGTACACGGGATCGATCGAGTTCACGCGCGACGGCCGCTTCACCGAGCGCGAGTTCCTGGGCTGCGTCGGCTGGCTCCACATCCGGGGGCACCACATCGACAGCCCCGAGGAGTACGCCGCCCGGAAGCGCGTCCTCGAGCAGCGGCCCGCGGGCTCGGGGACCTATTCGATCCAGGCCAACACGCTGGAGCTGCGCTACTCCGACGGGCGGAACATCCGCCTGGGGATGCACGCAACCGCGGACCCCGCGCGAAACGCGGATCCGGCGGAGATCTGCCCCCGGGAGCAGTGCCTCAAGCGGGTTCCGTAGCCCGCGGACACCGCGGCCGAGGGTGGTGTCTACATCCTATGCCGGCGGCGCCAGCTCGTAGACCCCGATGGGGCGCGGCGCCGCCTCCTCCCCCACGTTCCACTTGGCGAGCGCCACCGTCCAGCCGTCCCCCTCCAGCGCCTCCAGCAGGCCCAGGCTCGTCCCCCGGAAGGGGTCCGTGAGCAGCACCCGCCCCCCCGGCGCGAGGTTCGCCTCGAAGATCCGGCGCAGGTGCGGGTGCATCGCCTCCCGGTAGAGCACGTCCGAGCCCAGGATCCAGTCGTACCGCCCGGCGTCGTGCCAGTCCGTCCAGTCCGCCAGGCGGTGCTCGATCGCCCCCACCCCGTTCCGCTCGCCGTTGCGCCTGCAGACGGACATCGGCACCTCGTGCCGGTCGGTCTGCACCACCCGCGCCCCCAGCGACGCGGCCACGATCCCCGGCAGACCCGTGCCGGCGCCCAGCTCGAGAACCGTCCTCCCGCGGAAGTCCTCCGGCCGGGAGGCGACCTCGTGCGCCAGGGCGATGGCCGCGGGCCAGAGGGCCACCCCGTACGGCCGGTGGTCCCTCTGCTCGCGGAGGAAGCGCTGCTCGTCCTCGTGCGACAGCACCGCGTCCGTGTGCAGCACCGTCCACTCGCGCCCGGCCAGCCCCAGGCGGTACTCCTGCAGCGGGAAGTCCCCGGCGGTGGTGTGCAGCACCTGGGGCGGCGGGGCGGATGCGCTCATCCCGGGAGGCGCCTACAAGATTCCTGCCGGGAGAGCCGGCTATGAAACCCTTGCCTGCGGTGGGGCGGCGGGTTATTCGTATCGTGTCTGCCGAACAGTGTTCGGTACGGACGGCAACGGCAGGTCGCACGCGGAGGAAGCAGAGGAAGCAGAGGGGCACCTCCCGTTCTTCGCCGTCCTCTGCTTCCTCTGCTTCCTCTGTGTGCGCTTGCTGTTACGAGCGGCCACGATCCCTTCCCAGGAGGAGCCATGAACGCCCCCACCGCCGCAGCCCCGTCGGCGCAGGTCACCGAGAAGGAAGCCCGCGCCGTCGCGGAGGCCGCCCGCGAGACCGAGTGGAGCAAGCCGAGCTTCGTGCGCGACCTCTTCCTGGGCAGGCTCCGCATGGAGCTGCTCGACCCCTTCCCGCAGGGCGACCCCGAGCAGGAGGCGCGCGGCCGGGAGTTCCTGGAGCGGCTGGAGGCGTACCTGAGGACGGTGGACGCGGCGGCCATCGAGCGGGAGGGGCACGCCCCGCCGGAGGTGCTGCGGGAGCTGGCCGGGCTGGGCGCCTTCGGGATCAAGATCCCGCGGGAGCACGGCGGGCTGGGGCTCTCGCAGCGCACCTACGGCCGCGCCATGGCGCTCGCGGGGTCGTGCTCGCCCGCGCTCGGGACCATCCTCTCCGCCCACCAGTCCATCGGCGTGCCGCAGCCGCTGAAGACGTTCGGCACGCCGGAGCAGAAGGCGAAGTACCTCCCGCTGCTGGCCCGCGGGGCCGTGTCCGCCTTCGCGCTGACGGAGTCGGACGTGGGGAGCGACCCGGCGCGCATGGGCTCCACCGCCGTGCCCACCGAGGACGGCGAGGCGTACGTCCTGGACGGCGAGAAGCTCTGGTGCACCAACGGTCCCATCGCCGAGTTCCTGGTGGTCATGGCGCGCACGCCGCCCCGCAGGGAGGGCGGACGCGCCGGGATCACCGCCTTCATCGTGGAGACCGCGTGGGAGGGCGTCGAGGTCACCCACCGCTGCGAGTTCATGGGGCTGCGCGGCATCGAGAACGGCGTGGTCCGCTTCACCGGCGTCCGGGTGCCGAAGGAGAACGTCCTCTGGGGCGAGGGGAAGGGGCTCAAGCTGGCCCTGGTGACGCTGAACACGGGCCGCCTCACCCTCCCGGCCACCTGCGCCGCGACGGGGAAGTGGTGCCTCAAGGTGGCGCGCGAGTGGGCCGCGGTGCGGAGGCAGTGGGGCGCCCCCATCGGGAAGCACGAAGCGGTGGCGCAGATGCTGGCGAAGCTCGCGGCCGACACCTTCGCCATGGAGGCCGTCGCCGAGCTCTGCGCCGCGCTCGCCGACGACGGGAAGCTGGACATCCGCCTGGAGGCCGCGCTCGCCAAGCTCTTCAACTCCGAAGTCGGCTGGAAGGTGGTGGACGACACGATGCAGATCCGCGGCGGGCGGGGCTACGAGACCGCCGAGTCGCTGGCCGCGCGCGGCGAGGCGCCCATCGCCGTGGAGAAGGCGATGCGGGGGATGCGCATCAACCGCATCTTCGAGGGGAGCTCCGAGATCATGCGCCTCTTCATCGCCCGCGAGGCGGTGGACCCGCACCTGCAGAAGGCCGGCGCCTTCGTCGACCGGGAGGCGCCCGCGGGGGCACGGGCGCGCGCCGCGGTGGGGCTCGGGATGCACATGGCGGCCTGGTACGGGGGGAACCTGGCGGGGGCGGTGGGCGGATCCCGCTACGCGGAGTACGGCGAGCTGGCCGGCCACGTGCGCTTCGCGGCACGCGCCTCGCGCAGGCTGGCGCGCACGCTGGCGCAGGCCATGGCGCGCTTCGGGCCGAAGCTGGAGCGGAAGCAGGCGGTCCTCTTCCGGCTGGTGGACGTCGGCGCGGAGCTCTTCGCCATCAGCGCCGCCTGCGTCTACGCCCGGCACCTGGCCGGGACCACCCCGCACGACCGGAGCGCCGTGGAGCTCGCGGACCTGTTCTGCCGCGGGGCGCGCCGACGGGTGGAGCAGCTCTTCTCGCAGGTGTTCGACAACGACGACCCCTACACCTACCAGGTCGCGCAGGAGGTGCTCGGCGGACGGCACGCCTGGCTGGAGGAGGGGGTGATCCAGGCGCCCTCGCCGACGCCGCCCGCCTGACCCGGCAGCCAGGGAGCGCGCAACGTGGGGGCGTTCTGACCGTATGGATTATGCCTCAAACTGGCAATGACTTAGCTCCTTGACAACCGGCGGGCAGACCCGTAATCTTCCCGCTCCACGTTACAGCTCTGTCCAAGCGCGCTGCGCTGTTGCAGAAGTCCGAAAAAGGCACACCCGTCGCGAGGCGGGGCCGCAAAGCCAGGAGTCTCCCCCGGGAGATCGTCCGGCCGCCGAAGCTCCGCATCCGCGTGCCCGCACGCCCATGCTTCGGCTCCCCGCATCCCGAGCCGCCGCCCCGCGTGCGGGCGTTTTGTTCTCTCCCGTCGCCGCCGTCCCGAAGCACGCCTTCCCCGTCCCACGCCACACCCGAGCTCTCCCATGCCGAAGCCGACTCGCAAGCTGCGCGTCCCGATCGCCGCTGCGCTCCTTCTCCTGGCCTGCATTCCCCGTCTCGGGGCGCAGACCGACCTGCCGCTCGACGTCCAGGTGCCGCTCCTGCTCCGCGTTCTCGCCTACGACCGCGCGCTCGATCGCTCCGGCGACGGTGACGTGGTGGTCGCGGTGCTCTACGACGCCGCCAGCACCGCCTCCAGCGAGTCGCGGAGCGCCTTCGCCCGGGCGGTGCGCGGCGGGAAGATCACGACCGTGAACGGCCGGACGATCCGGCTGGTGGAGATCAACGTGGCCGCCGGCCAGGTGGACGCCGCCCTGCGCCGCAACCGGGCCGTGGCCGCGTACCTGACCGCCGGGCTGGATGCGCGCGTGGACCAGCTCGTGGCCGCGGGCGGCGCCAGCCGCACCCTGATGATGACCGGGAACTCGGAGTGGGTGCGCCGCGGCGTGCCCGTGGGAGTGGGGACGGCGGGCGGGCGCCCGCAGCTCGTCATCAACCTTCCCTCCGCGCGGGGTGCGGGGGCCGACCTGCCCTCCAGCCTCCTCCAGATCGCGACGGTGGTGCAGTGATCCAGGTGAAGGCGCCCAACCGGCTCCGCGCGGTGGAGCCGCCGTTTCCGGGCACGGCACTTCCTGCTCCGCAGGAGCCCGAGCGCCCGGACGAGCCCACCCCGGCCGAAGGAGCGGTCCCAAAGCGGCGCGCCGCCGTCTCGCGCTGGTTCGCCGACCTGGGGCTGCGCGGCAAGTTTCTCCTCGGGTTCGCGGCCGTGGACCTGCTCTTCGTGGCGTTCGTGGCCGTCTTCCTGGCGGGGCAGTGGCAGGAGCTCCGGCGCGCCGAGACGCGGCTGGGTGAGCAGGGCGCCCGGCTGGCGGCGCTGATCGGGAGCCCCGTCGCACCCGCCCTGGAGTTCGGCGACACGGCCACCGTGCGCCAGATCGTCCGGGAGAACGCCTCGCTGGTGCCGGAGCTGGTGCAGATCGCCGTCTACCAGGACGGCCGCGCGCTGGTTCGCGAGGGGTCCAGCACGGACGCCGTTCCCCAGGCGGTGCTCTCGGGCGAAGCGCAGGTACGCCGGGACGGCGCGGTCTTCGTCTCCCGGCCGCTGCCGCTGGCGGTCGGGGAGGCCGCGGTGGTCCTGGAGCTGTCCACGGCCGCGCTGCGCGCGCGCGTCCGGGAGAGCGTGATCTTCGCGGGGGTGCTGTCGCTGGCCTTCCTGCTCTCCGGCCTGGTCATCTCCCTGCTGCTGGCCCGCGGCATCGTCCGCTCGGTGCAGCTGGTGGTGGCGACCGTCTCGGACGTCACCGCCGACGGCAGGTGGGACCTGACCCGCCGCGTCCCCGAGACCGGTGGCGACGAGCCGGGCCGGCTGGCGGGGTGGATCAACGGGTTCCTGGCGGAGACCGGCACCCTGGTGGGCTCGGTCAAGCGGGCCGCCGGCGGGGTGACCGCCGGCGGCGAGGAGATCGCCATCGCGCTGGAGCAGCTCTCCGCCTCGGCCGAGGCGCTCAGCGAGAGCATCGAGCACGTGGCCGAGAACGCCACCCGGCAGGTGGACCGGCTGCGCGAGAACGCCGAGCAGGCGCGCCAGACGGCGGAGCTGGCCGAGCAGGTCCGGGGGCGCGCCACGGGGGCCGGACGGTCGGCCGCCGGGGTCGTGGAGTCGGCCCGCGAGGGGCACGGAGTGGCGGAGCGCGCCCGTGGCAAGATGAGCCGGATCTCGGAGCGCACCGCCGAGACGCGCCGGGCCATGGACGAGCTGCACGCGCTGTCGGGGCGCATCGACGCCGTGGTCGGCGCGATCCGGGGGATCGCCGCCCAGACGAACCTGCTGGCGCTGAACGCCGCGATCGAGGCGGCCCGTGCCGGCGAGTACGGCCGCGGCTTCGCCGTGGTGGCCGACGAGGTCCGCAAGCTCGCAGAGGCCGCCGCCCGGCACACCGCCGAGATCGGCGAGTCGGTGGAGTCCATCCGCGACAAGGTCTCGGGAGCGGTCGCCTCGGTGGCGAACGTGGAGGCCGAGGTCGCCGACGGCGTCGCGGTGATCGGCTCCACGGCCGCTCTCCTGGAGCGCGTGGTGCTGGAGGTGGAGGTGGTCGCGGGCGAGGTCCGGGAGATCACCGTGCTGGCGGTGGAGCAGGGGAGCTCGCTGGAGCACGTGCTCGCCGGCGCCATGGAGCTGGCCGAGCTGGGAGAGCTCCAGGCGGCGAGCGCCACCGAGATGGCCGCCACCGTCGAAGAACAGACCGCGTCCACCGCCGAGGTCGCGCGCTCGGCAGAAGCCCTCAACCGGATCGTGCGGGAGCTCCAGGCGGAGACCGCGCGCATCCACGTCTGACCGGCGGGCCCGCCGTACGGGCCGCGCCGCTTTCCTTCACCGTTCGTACCCTCCCACCCACCCACCCACCCATCGGTACACCATCATGAAGTCGACGCACGTTCTCTTCACCTGCGTCTGCGCGGCGCTGCTCGCTCCCCCGCTGGCGCACGCGCAGGACGCCGGCGAGATCAGCCTGGAGTCGCTGCTGAACCAGGAGGTCTCCTCGGCCTCCAAGTTCGCCCAGCGCATCGCCGACGCCCCGTCGGCCGTCACGGTCGTCACGGCCGAGGACATCCGCCGCATGGGCGCGGTGGACCTGCCCGACGCCCTCCGCATGGTCCCCGGCCTCAGCATGCGGGCCAAGACGCGCGGGACCTACACCGCCAGCGCGCGCAACGCCTACGATCCCGCGTCTCCCCGGATGCTCGTGCTGGTGGACGGGCGTCCCACGGCGCTCGAGATCCACAGCACCACCCTGTGGGAGGCGGTCGAGGTGGCGCTGGAGCAGGTCGAACGCATCGAAGTGGTGCGCGGCCCCGGCTCGGCGCTCTACGGCGGCAACGCCTACGACGGCGTGATCAGCATCACCACCCGGCGCCCCGCCGGCGGTACCGACGTGGTCTCCTCGGTGGCGGCCGGGGAGCACCGCGAGCGGCAGGCCACCGTGACCGTGCGCCACACCGCCGCGGCCGTCCGCATCGACGGTTTCGCCCAGACCGCGGCGTCCGGCCTCGGGGCCGCGTTCGTCACCGCGGACGGGACGCGGCTGGAGCGCTCCACGGAGATGAACAAGGGGAGCCTGCGCCTGGGCTGGAGCAACGCCCGCGGCGTGGACGTGGAGCTCGCGGGCGGGATGAGCGACGGGAAGAGCATCCAGTTCTGGACGCTCGGCGAGCCGTTCGCCTACAAGCCCTTCGAGACCCGCTATGCCCAGCTGGGCTTCACGCTCCCCGCCCTCGTCGGCGGCGCGGAGCTGCGGAGCCGGGTCAACTTCATCGCGCGGACGCTGGGAGACCCCGCTCTCGACGGCACCGAGAGCACCCGCACGGAGGGCGAGGTGACGCTCAGCCGCGCGCTCGGGGCGCACCGCGGCATCCTGGGCGCGACGGCGAACCACCTCCACGTGGAGGAGAACTACTACATGCCCGAGCACGCGGACCAGAACATCTTCGGGGTCTACGTGCAGGACATCTGGTCGATCTCCCGGGTGCTGGAGGTGACCGCGGGAGCCCGCTACGACCGCCATCCCCTGGCCGGCGGCAAGGTCAGCCCACGGGCCACCCTGCTGGTGCGCCCGTCCCCGCTGCACACCGTCCGCACGTCCGCCGGGCGGGCCTTCCGGTACCCGACCGTGCTGGAGAACCACATGCGGCTCCCCCTTCGGCTGGGGGGTGGCCTGGTGATCGAGGCCGCGGGGAGCGAGAAGCTCAGGCCGGAGGGGATCACCTCGTACGAGATGGGCTACATCGGCTCTCCGCACCCGGCGCTCACGCTGACGGCGGACCTCTTCGTCAACCGGTACGACAACGCGGTCCGCTTCCAGATGACCGACTTCATCCATCTCCCGAACGGGACGCCGATCCCCGTCCGCGGAGAGTTCACCAGCGTGGCGGGAGGGAACGCGCGGGGCGGCGAGCTCGGGGCGGTGGTGCTCCCGGCGGAGTGGCTGCGGTTCCAGGCCAACTACGCCTACCTGGATCTGGAGAACGCGAAGGGCATGCGCGTCCTCACCGCCCCGGAGCACAAGGTGAACGCGGAGGTCGGCGTCCGTCCGCTCCGCCCGGTGTGGGTGAACCTGACCTACCACCATCTCAGCGAGGCCGACTACACCGGGCTCGTGTCCACGGCCAGCCCCTACGGCCACCCCACGGTCCTCCCCGCCGGCGGTATCTTCCACCTGAACGCCGCGGCGGACCTGTGGCGCGGCCTCTCCGGCTCCGTGCTGGTCCAGAACCTCGGCGACCGGCGCTACCAGGACATCTACGGCGGAGAGTCGTTCGGGCGGCGGGTGGTCGCGAAGCTCAGCATGAAGCTGTGAGCGGTCCGCCGGCTCCCTGAGCCGGCCCAGAGCAGCAGGTGGTGAAGCCCCCCGACGGCACGTCCGTCGGGGGGCTTCCGTCGGTTCCCCTTGTCCAGGGTGGCCCGGCGACGTATATCGTGTATTCCAGCCGAACACCGTTCGGTGCCGGTCCACGTTCCCGTCGGCGGTGCCGCATCGGGCGCAACCATCAACCAGGCGAACCGGCAGCGTATGCGAATCCGAAAGATTGGGGTGGTGGGCGCGGGTACGATGGGGAGCGGGATCGCGGCGCTGGCGGCTTCGGCCGGCGTACCCGTGGTGCTCCTGGACGTCCCCGGCGGCGAAGGGGACCGGAACGGCCCCGCGCGGAAGGGGCTGGAGCGGGCGCTGAAGGCGAAGCCCGCCGCCTTCATGGACCCGGACCGCGCCCGCCTGGTGGAGACCGGGAACACCGAGGACGACCTGGAGAAGCTGGCCGGGTGCGACTGGATCGTGGAGGCCATCGTCGAGCAGCCCGGTCCCAAGCAGGCGCTCTACGCGCGCCTGGAGGAGCTCCTCCCCCCCCACGCCGTCGTCGCCACCAACACCTCCGGGATCCCCATGCGGACCCTGGTGGAGGGGCGCGGCGAGGGCTTCCGCCGCCGCTTCCTGGGGACACACTTCTTCAACCCCGTGCGCTACCTCCACCTGCTGGAGGTCATCCGCACCCCGGACACCGACCCCGCCACGATCCGCGCCATCCGGGAGTTCGGGGAGCGGGTGCTGGGGAAGGGGACCGTGCTGGCGAAGGACGTCCCCGGCTTCATCGCCAACCGCCTGGGCGTGTACGGGAGCGTGCAGACCATGCGGCTCATGGAGGAGCACGACCTCACGATCGACGAGGTCGACACCCTCAACGGCCCGCTGGTGGGCCGACCCAAGTCCGCGACCTTCCGCACCGCCGATCTCTCCGGGCTCGACATCCTCAAGCACGTGCGCGAGGGACTGTCGCAGGCCACGGGCGAGGACTTCGCCATGCCGGAGTGGGTGAGCGACCTGGTCGCGCAGGGGCGCCTGGGCGAGAAGACCGGGGCCGGCTTCTACACGAAGGAGGGGAAGCAGATCCGGACGCTGGACTGGAAGACGGGCGAGTACCGGCCGCAGGAGAAGCCCGAGATCCCGGGCGTCGCGGAGCTGCAGGGGAAGCCGCTCGCCGAGCGGGTGCGCGGCGTCCTGGAGCTCCCGGGGAAGTACGGCGCCTTCGCCCGGGCGCTCTACGCGCGCACCTGGCACTACACCCTGGAGAAGGCGCCGGAGCTGGCCTACGACGTCGTGGCGGTGGACCGCGCCCTGGAGTGGGGCTTCGCCTTCGAGCGGGGCCCGTTCCGGCAGATGGACGCCGTGGGGCTGGACCGCGTGCGCGAGCTGATCGCGGCCGAGGGGCTCCCGGAGCCGGAGCTGCTGCGCCGGGCCGGCCCCGCCTTCTACCGCGAGGACGGTCACGTCGCCTTCGACGGGAGCGTGGTCCCGACGCCGGAGGCGCCGGGCCGGATCTCGCTCGCCGCGCTCGGCCGCGACGGGCGGGTGCTGGAGGAGGGCGCGGAGGCCGCGCTACTCGACCTGGGCGACGGCGTGGCGCTGCTGGAGTTCCGCTCTAAGTTGGGCACCCTGGGCGAAGGGGTGCTGCGGATGCTGCACACCGCCCTTGAGCGCGTGGCGGGCGAGGACCGCGCCGGGCTGGTGATCGGGCACGAGGACGCGCGTGCCTTCAGCGCGGGCGCCAACCTGGTCGCCACCCTGGGCGCCGCGAAGGAGGGGCGGTGGGAGGAGCTGGACCGCAGCGTCCGGGCCTTCCAGGACACCATCCTGTCCATCCGCCGCGCCTCCTTCCCGGTGGTGGTCGCCCCCTTCGGCCTCGCGCTGGGCGGGGGCGCCGAGATGACGCTCCACGCGGACCGGGTGCAGGCGCACGCCGAGCTCTACACCGGCCTGGTGGAGACGGGCGTGGGGCTGCTCCCCGCGGGCGGGGGCACCAAGGAGCTCCTCTTCCGCTTCACCGCCGACCTGCAGCCGTACGAGGACGCCGACCCCTTCGAGGCGGTGCGGCGCGCCTTCGGGCTGATCGCCCTGGCGAAGACGAGCGCGAGCGCGCTGGAGGCCCGCCGCATGGGCTTCCTGCGGGAGTGCGACCGGATCAGCATGGGCCGGCACCACCTCCTCGCCGACGCGAAGGCCCGGGTGCTGGACCTGGCGCCCGGCTACACGGCCCCGCTCCCGCGCACCGTCACCGCCCTGGGAAAGAAGGCGCTCGGGAACCTGCGCTACGGGATCTGGGCGCTCCGCGAGGCCGGGCAGATCACGGACCACGAGGTGCAGATCGCCAACGAGGTCGCCTACGTCCTCTGCGGGGGCGACGGCAGCCCGCGCGAGGTGACGGAGCAGGACGTGCTCGACCTGGAGCGCGAGGGCTTCCTCCGGCTGCTCGGCACCGAGAAGACGCAGGAGCGGATCGCCCACACGCTCAAGACCGGAAAGCCGCTCCGCAACTGACCCTTCGAGAACGCGCACCGGGAGAGAAGCATGCAAGAGGCCGTGATCGTCAGCGCCGTCCGCAGCGCGGTCGGCAGGGGGAAGGAGGACGGCGCGCTCGCCACCGTGCACCCGGTGGACGTGTCCGCCGCGGTGATGAGGGGCGCCGTCGAGGCCGCCGGGATCGATCCGGCGGAGCTGGACGACGTGCTGTGGGGGTGCGCGACGCCGGAGGGGCCGCAGGGCGCGAACGTCGCGCGGCTGGCGCTGCTGCACGCCGGCTTCCCGGTGGAGGTCTCCGGCACCACCGTGAACCGCTTCTGCTCCTCCGGGCTGCAGACCATCGCCATGGGAGCGCAGGCCATCATGACCGGGATGGCGGACGCCGTGGTGGCGGGCGGGATCGAGATGATGAGCCAGATCCCCATGGGCGGCTTCCACAAGGAGCTGCACCCGGAGCTGGACGACGCCTACATCGGGATGGGGTTCACGGCCGAGCGGGTGGCCGAGCGCTGGAAGGTGAACCGGGAGGACCAGGACGCGTGGGCGCTGCGCAGCCACCAGCGCGCGGCGCGCGCGCTCGGCGAGGGGCGCTTCGACGCGGAGATCGTGCCGATCACCGTGGAGCGCGACCGCTGGGAGGGGACCGCCCGGAGAACGGAGGAGGTCGTCTTCCGGCAGGACGAGCTGGTGCGCCCCGACACCTCGCTCGAGAAGCTCGCGAAGCTGCGTCCGGCCTTCAAGGTGGACGGCACCGTCACCGCCGGGAACGCGTCGCCGTACTCGGACGGCGCGGGCGCGCTGGTGCTGATGAACCGCCAGAAGGCGGACGCGCTCGGCGTGCGGCCCCTGGCCCGCTTCGTCACCTTCGCCACCAGCGGCGTGGACCCGGACATCATGGGGATCGCGCCCGTGAAGGCCGTGCCGAAGGCGCTCCGGCGCGCCGGGATGGCGCTGGGCGACGTGGACCTGATCGAGCTGAATGAGGCGTTCGCGGCGCAGGTCCTGGGCGTCATGCGCGAGCTGGACATGCCCGAGGACCGGACCAACGTGAACGGCGGCGCCATCGCGCTGGGGCACCCGCTGGGGGCCACCGGCGCCAAGCTCTCCACGCAGCTCATCCACGAGCTGGGCCGCCGCGGCGGCGGGGTGGGGCTGGTGACGATGTGCGTGGGCGGCGGGATGGGCGCGGCCGGCATCTTCGAGGTCTACGGCTGAGGCCCGCCGTGCCGCTCGAGCTGGGCCTCTCCCGGGGCACCGACTACTACCTCATGGACGAGCTCCTCACCCCCGAGGAGCTCGCCGTCCGCGACCGGGTGCGCGACTTTTGCGACCGGGAGGTCGTCCCCGTGATCGGCGAGTACGTGGACCGCGCGGAGTTTCCCGCCTTCCTGGTACCGAAGCTGGCGGAGCTGGGCGTGATCGGCGGGACCATCCGCGGCTACGGGGCGCCGGGGCTCAGCATCATGGCGGACAGCATGGTGCGCATGGAGCTGGCCCGCGGCGACGGGAGCGTCGTGACCTTCTTCGGCGTGCACTCCGGGCTCGCCATGCAGTCCATCTACCTCCTGGGCTCGGAGGAGCAGAAGGAGCACTGGCTCCCCTCCATGGCGCGGCTGGAGGCGATCGGCGCGTTCGCGCTCACCGAGCCCGAGCACGGCTCGGACGTGGTGTCGCTGGAGACCCGCGCGCGGCGCGAGGGCGGCGAGTACGTGCTGGAGGGGCGGAAGCGCTGGATCGGCAACGCCTCGTTCGCGGACGTGGTCGTCGTCTGGGCGCGCGACGACGAGGGGAGCGTGGGCGGGTTCCTGGTGGAGAAGGGCACCCCCGGCTACCACGCCGAGGTGATGACCGGGAAGACCTCCAAGCGCGCCGTCTGGCAGGCGGACGTCCACCTGGACGGGGTGCGCATCCCCGCCGCGAACCGGCTCGCGCACGCCCGGACCTTCAAGGACACCACGCGGGTGCTCTCCACCACTCGCTACGGCGTGGGGTGGACGGCCATCGGCCACGCGGTGGCGGCGTACGAGGCGGCGCTCGTCTACGCGAAGGAGCGGGTGCAGTTCGGGAAGCCGATCGCCTCCTTCCAGCTCGTGCAGCACAAGCTGGCGAACATGCTGGCCGAGATCACCTCCATGCAGATGCTCTGCCTTCGGCTGAGCCGCCTGGCCGCGGAGGGGCGCATGACGGACGGGATGGCGTCGCTGGCGAAGATGACCACCGCGAAGAAGGCGCGCTGGGTGGTCGCCGAGGCGCGGGAGATGCTGGGCGGGAACGGGATCCTGCTGGACCACCACGTCGCCCGGCACTGGATGGACATGGAGGCGGTCTACACCTACGAGGGGACCGACTCGGTGCAGGCGCTGATCGTGGGCCGGGAGATCACCGGGATCTCGGCCTTCCGCTGAGCGCGGAGACCTCGGCCGCGGTGGTGGCGTTCGACTGGCTGGTGTTGTACGACCACGCGCTGAGCTCGGCGTCGGTCCAGCCGTCCGCCTTGAAGCGCGAGATCATCACGTCCCACTGCGAGCGTTCCCCTGCCACCCGTGCACGAACAGGATCGGGTGGCGGGTGGCCGTCGCCGACGCCCGCGCCTCCAGCTCCGTGGGCGTGGTGCGCTCGCACCCGGCGATGGCGAGGGCGGCGAGAATGAGCCGGATGGAGAGGTGCTTGCCGGTCCGGAGCATCGGGGCCTCCATGGGTCCGAGGTGGGGGAAACATCGGTGCGCCCGGTGCACCAGTTTGGAATGGCCGATAAGCTGCGCTACGACGCTCGAAACGGAGTGCCCTGGCGCGCCGATCAGAAGGAGGATACGCACGACCTGGCCAAGGAACCCGGGCGGGACGGAACGTCTTGTTCGTGCAGGGCAGGGCGTCGTATACTGCGGCAGATCGATGTTGCCCGCTGTCGCATAATCCGTCCCACGACCGAATATGCGGAAGAGAACTCCACATAATCTGTTCTGTGGGATCCGAACAGGAGCAGGAGGCCCGGTAGCAGCAAGTAGATGCGGCCGGCGCGGGGCGGTGCGGTGCTCGCGCCTTATCTGGAACCGATTCCAGGCCGCTCCGCGCCAGGAGACCCGGAACGTATCCCGACGGCGAGGCTTGGGACCTTGGCTTCCTGCGTGTTATCTGGATCTTCTTCGGCCTAAACAGTAGTTAGGCGGCTGGCCAGCAGGGCTCCTGTCGTGCGCCTACTTGCGCGCGACCTCCTCCCGGTGCAGATACAAAGCAGCTCACCGCAATCAACAGCGTGTATTGATGGGCGCCCCCATGACCGACACTATCGCAATCGTGATCTCTGGCTTCGCCCTGGTGGTTTCGGCCCTAACCGCCTGGCTGACGGCGTGGCGCCGCGGCAACGTCTACATGACGCAGCCAGCGCTGGTCTACCTCGGCTCAGATGGCGATATCAGCACGCCCAAAGTCTACTTGCGTACGATGCTGTATAGCAGTGGGGAGCGCGGCCATATCTTGGAGAGCATGTTTGTGAAGGTTCTCCGGGGTGAGTCCGCTCAGACGTTCAATGTCTGGGTGCTTGGAGAGAGTGAACTATCTCGCGGCAGCGGCCTGTATATCAGCGAGAGCGGTGTCAGTTGTAATCATCACTTCCTCTTGCCGGCCGACGGTACCCGTTTCGACCTGATACCGGGCGAGTACGCCATTCAAGTCTTCGGCGCGATTGTGAGTGGCCGCCGCATTCTCAAGCTGAAGGAGTTCCGCGTTACGCTCACCTCCCAAGATATCGAGGTGATCCAGCGGGATCGGGGCGGTATCTTCTTCGACTGGAGCCCTGAACATCATCGGTATCACAGCCACGTGGGTCCCAAGTTGCCGCCGGCACAGCATAGGCCGGAAGTTCCTGGTCCGTCTCCCGCCGCCTAACGATTGCGTTGCAGGCGACATGCGGCCGGCGATGCTTTCTCGCCTGGTGACCGGACCGCCAGTCACCGTGTCCCGGAGTTGCAGTTTGGCCGCACGCGCCTGAACTTGAGGGCGTTAGGCGCGCCGGACCTGACATCCTGTCACGCACCCGTCCGCGCATGACCTTGCCCAGTGTAGATGCGGCACCAGCAAATTCAACCAACGACCTGTAGCTATGAGCGATCTCGACCCAACCGATGACCGTGTTCGACTCGATCTACAGTTGCTCTATGATCGTTCCCGCACCTCGGCATTCGATCTCCTAAAACTACTCGTCACATTGGCGACAGCCGGCGTTGGCACGTACTTCTTCACCCTCACAGGGAAGTTGGAGCCGGCGATCACGCCTGGAGAACGAACAACGGCCCTGCTCGCTCTCATTCTGCTGGGTGCCGCCGCGTTTGCTGGACTTCTTGCCTGGGGAGCCGATGCGCGGTTTTATGAAAGGTGGGCCCAGAGTTTACAGAAGGAAGATGGTAAGGGTCTGCGGTGGCGGAGTAGGAATAGAGCCAACATGGTACGCCGGTACCTGCTCGGCCTGGCCATCCTACTTTTCGTAGCTGGGCTTTTGGTATCTGGCGCTTTCGCATTCCTCCGCAGTGGCCGGATCGTGCAATAGCGATACTCTGGGCCCCCCGCGCCTAACGATTGCGCTGCAGGAGACGTGCGGCCAGACATGCTTTCATGCCTGGTGAGCAGAGCGCCAGTCGCCGCGCCCCGGGATTGCAGTTTGGCCGCACGCACCTGAGCTTGAGGGCGTTAGGCAGCGACAGCCCTATTCACAATCGAAGCGTGTCCAATCTCTCCCAAGTAGCCGGCATCTACTTCCTCCTCCAAGCAGGCGGGGTCGTCGGCTGGTGGGCTCTCTTGTGGCTCCATCCCGAGTACCGCATCCCTTTTCAACTCGACGTCCGCTCCGAAACCGCGCTCCTCGCGTTCTGGCTTCCCGACCTCGTCTTACTGGCTGGGGGCTCTTTGGCCGCGAGTGTTTGGTCCTTCCGCAGAAGTGCCCTCCTCCCGTACGCTCTCTGGTTCGTTACGGGAAGCGTCAGCTATGCAACGCTCTACTGCCTGGCTGGAGCCCTGATCACAAATGGTGGCTGGCTGAGCGTCGTGCTCATGGCTCCTGCCATGCTGCTGTCGCTCGTGCTCACCCTTGCCCTCATCCCTCAGAGTCGGCGCCTACTTCGCCAAGCTCGGCCCGGCTCGGTAGGTAGGAATCTCACCAAAACCGTTGTCCAGATCGTGATTTTCTGGGGAGTCTTGCTCTTCGTAGTGCCTGCGGTCCTCGTGGAGCTTCAAGAGCGAGTCGGGATCCCGCTGGTCGCGTTCCCCTTCCAGAAGGCTACTGCGGCTGCTCTTTTCCTAGCATTCAGTGCGGTGGGGCTGTGGAGCGGCTATACCATGTCACGATTCGGGCAGGGCACCCCTCTTCCCCTGGACAGTCCCCGGGCACTGGTCGTTCGCGGCCCTTATGCATTCGTGCGCAACCCGATGGCGATTGCTGGCCTCGGGCAGGGTGTGAGCGTCAGCCTCTATACGGGTTCGGCTCTGGTCCTCGGATATGTGCTCCTGGGTACCTTCATCTGGCAGTATGTCGCGCGCCCCGTGGAGGAGGAGGATCTTTCGACTCACTTCGGGGCTGAGTACGAGCGGTATCGCCAGCAGGTCCGGTGCTGGTGTCCAAGTCGAACTCCGTTTCAGTCCGATCCTCCTGCTGCCTAACGAATGCGCTGCAGGAGACGTGCAGCCGGCGACCCTGGTACCGGCTGGTGCCTTGAACGCCAGTCGCACTTCGGCGTAAGTTCACATTCGGCTGCCCGCGCCTGAGCTTGAGGGCGTTAGGCGGCCAGACACGCATTCTCTCTCGACGGCAACCGGATGCCAGAACCGACAGCATTCACTCTCGAGGAGTACCGATCGCTTCGGACTGAGCTGCTTGCGAAGCTGGAAGCAGCAAGGGCAACGCAGGTGTATGCTGTGGGCGCCGCAGCGGCGTACTACGCCTGGCTCAACGGCCTTCAGGACGCCCCACCCCGGCTGTCCGCACTTTGGTTCGTGCCGGTGGGAATAGCCGTACTCGGTCTTCTACGAAACCTCGACCTGAGGAATCAGGTAAAGGTAATCGGGGAGTATCTCGCCGTGATTGAGGAACAAGTCGCAGACAGTCGTCCGGAGCAACTGGGGTGGGAGCATCACCTCAACCGAAATCGGGCGCGCTATGTAAGTCTCTCAACCCGCGCGTTTTGGGTGGTGTTCATTATCCTGACAGGCGTACTGCCATTCGTCTTCTAGTGGTCTGAGTTAGAGATCCTCTGGCAGAAGCGTGCGACGCTCTGCAGAATCTCGTCAGCGGTCCTGGTCCAGACGAAAGGCTTGGGGTGTTCGTTCGTGGCACCCACGTACCGATGAATCGCCTGCTCCAGGGCGTCGATGCTGGGGTGAACCCCACGCTTGAGCTGCTTGGAAGTCAGGAGTGCGAACCAGACTTCGACCAGGTTGAGCCAGGATGCGGTGGTCGGAGTGAAGTGGATGTGGTAGCGTGGGCGCTTGACCAGCCAGTCCCGAATGAGCGCGGTCTTATGGATCGAGGAGTTATCCAGGACCAGGTGCACCTCCAGTTCCGACGGGACGTTCTGGTCGATGCTGTCCAGGAAGTGCCGGAACTCCACGCTCCTGTGCCTCGGCTGGCACTCTGCGATCACAGTGCCCGCCTTGACGTCCAGCGCTGCGAAGAGGTCGAGCGTACCGTGGCGGATGTAGTCGTGCGTCTTCCGCTCCACCTGTCCAGGCTGCATCGGCAGCACCGGAGCTGTCGGCTCCAGCGCTTGGATCTGCGGCTTCTCGTCGAGGCAGAGCACCAGTGCCCGATCCGGCGGAGCGAGGTAGAGCCCGACGATGTCGCGGACCTTCTCGATGAAAAGCGGGTCCTTGGAGAGCTTGAACGTCTCGCTGCGATGCGGCTGCAGCCCGAAGGCTCGCCAGATGCGGCTGATCGCCGTCTGGCTCATGCCCGATGCCCGCGCCATGCCCCGCGTACTCCAGTGCGTCGCATCCGTGGGCTGGCTCTCCAGCGTCAGCGTCAGCACGCGCTCGACGTCTTCGTCCGTGATCGTGCGCGGAGCTCCGGGGCGCGGCTCGTCCAGCAGGCCCTCCAGCCCGCGCTCGGCGAAGCGCTTGCGCCAGACGCCCACCGTGGCTCGGTGCACCCCCAGTTCACGCGCGATCTGGCCATGGGAGGCGTCGGGATGCTCCGCGCACGCGAGCACGATGCGGGCACGAAGGGCGAGCGCCTGCGCCGTCTTGGGGCGACGCGCAAGGCGGAGAAGTGCCTCTCGGTCAGACTCCGAGAGAGAGAGCGGGGTGGGGCGAGGTCCTCGAGGCATGGCTCCCTCCAGTATGGGACCATGCTCGCCCTCGCACCACCCAGGCCATACTGATACGTGACTTACAACTCAGACCACTAGCTGCCATGAGCCAGCCGCCCAACGAGTCGTTGCAGCAGACGTGGCCCGTCACGCATGACGGTGATCCGCTCTCCCTCACCATTGAGCGGAGCGGAAGCCGTCTCGCCCGCGGTCGGCGGCCACGCAGCTGAACTGGGGCGTTAGGCGGCGCCGGATCCGGCATCCAGCCGCGCACCCGGGAGCGCCGGGTGAGCTTCTCGCGCGCGCGTTTCCGCAGCCATTTGCGTGCGGTCGGCAATGGGTCGTCAGCATCGTCGTTCTCGGCCGCTGGGCGACAATCGCCCGCGTCCGCCACGGCTCTGGAGCAAAGCACGTCCTCCGGGGCGCTCCCGGGCACGCGTGCTCCCTTCAGCTCCGGCGCCGCGCGGCCGGTTGACGGCCCCCAGTCACGGCCGCATCCTCGGCGCCGTCCCGCCTAACGATTGCGTTGCAGGAGACGTGCGGCCGGCGATACTTTCACGCCTGGTGAGCGCACCGCCAGTCACAGTGTCCCGGAATTGCAGTTTGGCCGCACGCACCTGAACTTGAGGGCGTTAGGCGCGCTGGTCTGCGGCTCGTATCGTGACTACCTGAGATACGGGAGCCTTCCATGGGTCTGGATGCCGTCGAGCTGGTGATGACGTACGAGTCCGCGTTCAGGGTCGACATCTCCGATGAGGAGGCGGCCCGCATGCGGACTCCCCAGGACGTGGTAGACTTCTTACTCCCTCGCCTTGGGGAGAGCCACGACAGCCGGTTCGCCTGTTTGTCCGCTCGTGCCTTCTATCAGTTTCGGAACTACATGGTCACCCGTCAGCCGCACTCGCGCAACACCGTTTCGCCCCGCACTCTCATCGTGGAACTCTTTGGGCCGGACGCTTCCGAGCAGTGGGCTGACATGCAGCGGAGGCTGGACTGCGAAAACTGGCCGAAGCTCAAGCGCCAGAACCGACTCTTGGGCTGGTTTGGTGGCGTGGAGACTTTGGGCGAGGCCGCCGCGGAGATCGCCATGCTGAACCCGCGCCGCTTCCATCCGGAACCTTGGAATCGATCCGAGTTGGAAGCAGTTCTCATGCGGATCACCGAAACTGAACTCGGTCTGGAGCCGGGTCGGTTTACGGTGCACTCCCGCTTCGTGGAAGACATGCGGATTGATTAGAAGGCTGTTGAAGAAGGGGGCCTTCGGAGGCGGCACCGAGTCGACGGCAGGATTGGCCGTGGAGAGGGCACGCAGCGGCGGCTCCGCGGGAGGCGTAACAGAGGAGGCAAGGCTGGTACGGAGCACAGGCGGGATGC
>DASYWD010000029.1 GCA_035936415.1 Longimicrobiaceae bacterium | reverse complement strand
GCGTCCCACCGCCCCGGAAGGCAGCCCGGGGCGCACCGGGTCGCCGTAGCGCCGCCGCAGGACGCCCCCGGCGCCTACTTCCGCGTCGCCGTCAGCGTGGGGACGCCGCCGTCCTCCAGCCGCATCGCGCGCGCCCTGCCGCCCTCGGTCTCGAACACCACGTTGAGGTTCACGCTGCCGGGGCGCCGGAAGCGCGTGGGCGAGAGGGGGACGAGCACCCAGCGCCCCTGCGGCATCGTCATCTCCAGCCGCTCGCCATTCACCGCCACCGTAGCCGTGAAGCCCTGCGCCTGGTACTCGCCGGCGAGCCGGGCCAGCGCCGCCGGCTCCACGCGCGCCACCTGCGTCTGGATGGGCTCCGTGCGGAAGGGGCGCCGCCGGATGGTGCCCACGCAGGAGGTGTCGAGCGCGGCCACGCTCGCCGCGCGCACGAAGTCGTTCATCAGCCGGTCGACGCACGACGCGTTCTCCAGCCCGCCGAAGCCGTGCGCGCCGCTGGGGACCACCACGTGGAGCGAGTTGCGGAGGTGCCGCGCCACCTGCTCGCCGCCCGACGGCGGCGTGACCGGGTCCCACTGGCCCGACAGGATCAGCGTGGGTGCGTCGGAGACCACCGGGCCGCGGAAGCCGGGGTCGATGGGCGCCCGCGGCCACTCGGCGCACGCGGCGCGCTGGTCGCGGAGGCGGTAGTCGCCCAGGAAGGTCCCCGCGGCCCGGCGCGCCCCCTCCGCCGGGTCCGCGAAGGGGACGTCCTCGGCGCAGGTGACGGCCAGGAAGACGGCGTGGCTCCCCGCGTTCACCATGTTCATCCGCCGGTCGAGCGCGAACTCGGCGATCGGACCGAAGTCGCCCCGCGCCGCGTGCTGCACCATCACGGGGATCAGCCCGGACGTCCCCACGCCGTAGAGGAGGTACCGCATCCCCTCCGCGTACAGGTCGCGGGTGAAGGGAAACCGCACCGGCTCGCCCGTCGCCGGGTTCACCACCTCCACCTCCACCGGCCCGTGGGCGAGGCGCTCCAGCGAGCGCCGCAGGTTCGCGCGGAGCTCCGGGAAGGCGGCCCGGCAGGCGGCCTCCGCCTCGCACTCCGCGACCACCCCGTAGAGCGCCCGGTCGGCGTCGCGCGCGAAGTCGAGGGGGCTGCTCGCGTCGGTGGGGACCACGCCCAGCAGGATGGCCGAGCGGACCCGCTCCGGGTGGCGCCGCATGTAGACCAGGGCCGTGCGGGTCCCGTACGAAGCGCCGAAGAGGTCGAGCCGCTCGTACCCCAGCGCCGCGCGGACCTCGTCCAGGTCGTCGGCCGCGGGGTCGCTGGTGTAGTGCGCGAGGTCGGCCTTCCGCTCCAGCTCGGGGACGCACGCCCGCACCCCCTCGGCGGGCATGAAGGCGCCCAGGAAGCTCGCTGCGTCCCCGCTGGAGCCGTAGAGGCCGCAGTGGAGCGGGTAGCTCCCCCCGGTCCCGCGCTGGTCCACCAGGAGGACGTCGCGCCCCTCCCGGGAGGGCCCGAAGCTGGAGGTGATCCACCCCGCGGCGTTCGTGGCGGCCGAACCGGGCCCGCCGGCCAGGTAGGTGAGCGCCTCGCGCGCCGGGCCCGTCTCCGTACCGGGGATCACCACGAAGCGGATGGGGATCCGCCGCCCCGACCGGGCCGCCCGGTTCTCCCACACCTCCAGCGTGCCGCAGCGCGCCGGGCCCTGCACGCCCGGGAGGGTGCACGGCTCCACCACCAGGCCGGCGACGCTCGACGAGGAGGCGGCGGGGACAGCCGGGTTGGCCGCGGGAGGAGGCGTGGCGGCCGGGGTGCACGCGCTCGCGGCGGCCAGCACGACACCAGGGACGAGCGTGCGCATCTGCATCGGGTCCTCGGGGCGGGAGGGTGGAGGTGCGCCCGGCCGCGATCCGCCGGGTCGTAGAGTTGGACGCCGGGTAGAGGCATACGGTTGGATTCCGCCACAGGTCAGGAGCCCCGTACTGCCCCGGAGCGGCGACGGGCGGCCCTCCACTGGAGAGCCGCCCGTCACTTTCGTTCCGACCGCCCGGTCCGGGACGGCTACTGCTTGCCCCAGACCTCTTCCAGCCGCCGAGCGCGTCCGCAGCTGAACTTGTAGTACTTGTAGCGGATCGGGTTCTTGCGGTAGTAGTCCTGGTGGTACTCCTCCGCCGGGTAGAACTTCGCAGCGGGGACGACCTCCGTCACCACGGGGCCGGAGAGCTTCCCGGACCGGTCCAGCGCCGCCTTCGAGGCATCCGCCAGCCGCCGCTGCTCCGCGTCGTGCGCGAAGATGGCCGAGCGGTACTGCGACCCCACGTCGCAGAACTGCCGGTTGGGCGTGACCGGATCCACGTTCCGCCAGAAGACGTTCAGCAGCTCGGCATAGCCGATCTTCCGGGGGTCGTACACGACCTGGACCACCTCGGCGTGCCCGGTCCCGCCGGCCGAGACCTGCTTGTAGGTGGGGTTCCGCACGTGGCCCCCCATGTAGCCGGAGGTGGTGGAGACCACCCCCTCCGCCGCGTCGAAGGCCTCCTCCACGCACCAGAAGCACCCGCCGGCGAAGGTCGCCGTCTTCAGCCCCTGCTGCGCGGAGGCCGGGGCCGCCGCGGCCGCGGACGGCGCGTCGGCTTCGGCCGGGGGCGCCTGGCAGGCGGCCGCACTCGCGGTGACGAACATGGACAGCACGGCCAGGAACGACACGTGAAGCTTCATATCAGCTCCTCAGCTCGGGAAGCGGGGTCCCCTGGGGGACGAACCGCAGCGCCACCCCGTTGTTGCAGTAGCGCTTGCCGGTGGGGCGTGGGCCGTCGTCGAAGACGTGCCCCTGGTGCCCGCCGCAGCGGACGCAGTGGTACTCGGTGCGCGGCAGGATCATCTTGAAGTCCCGCTTCGTGGCGACACGCCCGGAGATGGGCTTCCAGAAGCTCGGCCACCCCGTCCCGCTGTCGTACTTCGCCGCGGATTCGAAGAGGGGGAGGTGGCAGGCCGCGCAGACGTAGGTGCCGTCGCGGTACTCCTTGTCCAGCGGGCTGGAGCGCGGGCGCTCGGTGTCCTCCTCGAAGAGCACGGCATAGGCCGCGGGCGTGAGCAGCTTGCGCCATTCGGCCTTCGGCTTGTTCAGCTTCGCGATGCGCTGCCGGTCCTGCGCGGGCGCCGCCGCCGCCGCCTCCCCGTCCGCGCCCACGCGGCCGAGGAACGGAACGGCGGCCAGGCCGAGCAGGCTGCCCAGAAAGTGCTTGCGGGTCATTCTCCCTCCGGTGTGTGGATCCCACACACCAGAACCCCGGGAACCGGCGCAGGTTCCTGCCGCATCACTGTTTACCCGCGGCCCAGCCCCTGTCCCGTCACCCTCCGGTGAGGAAGTCCACGGCCACGTGCGCCATGGCGCGGACGCCCACCGGGAGCGCGCCCTCGTCGGCGAAGAAGTGCGGCGAGTGGTTGGCGGGGACGCGCGCCGGGTCCTGCCCCTCGGGGACGATCCCCAGGAAGAAGAACATCCCGGGCACCTGCTGCTGATAGTACGAGAAGTCCTCCGCGGCGGTGATGGGGCGCACCGTCCCGAGGCGCTCCGGCCCGACGACGCGCGCCAGGGTGGGCGCCATGCGCGCCGTGAGCTCCGGGTCGTTGAAGGTGAGCGCGGCGGCCTCGCGGATCTCCACCTCCGCGGTGGCGCCCGCCGCTTGGGCGATCATCTGCGCGGTGCGGCGGACGCGCTCGTGCGTCTCGCGCTGCATCGTGGTGTCGAAGGTGCGGATGGTGCCCAGCATCACCACCGAGTCCGGGATGATGTTCTGGCGCACGCCGCCCTGGAAGCTGCCGATGGTGACCACCGCCGGGGCGACGGTCAGGTCGAGCTGCCGCGCCGGGATGGCCTGCAGGGCGCTGACGATCTGCGCCCCGACGACGATGGGGTCCACCCCGCCCCAGGGCACCGCGCCGTGCGTCTGCTTCCCGCGCACGACGATGCGCACGTTGTCGGCGGCCGCCATGGTGCCGAGCGGGCGGAAGTGGAGCGTCCCCACCGGCTGTGGCCAGACGTGCAGCCCGAAGACGGCGTCGGGCTTCGGGTCCTGCAGCACCCCTTCCTTCACCATCAGCCGCGCGCCGCCCTCCTCGCCGGGCGGGGGCCCCTCCTCCGCCGGCTGGAAGATGAAGACCACCGTGCCGGGGATCCGCTCCCGCATCCCGGCGAGCACCTGCGCGGTGCCCATCAGCATGGCCGTGTGCAGGTCGTGCCCGCAGGCGTGCATCACCCCCACCTCCTGCCCGTTGTACGTCGTGCGGACGGTGCTCCGGAAGGGGAGGTCGGTCTGCTCGGTGACCGGGAGCGCGTCCATGTCCGCGCGGAGGGCGACCACCGGCCCGGGCCGGCCGCCGCGCAGCACCCCCACCACCCCGGTGTGGGCGACGCCGGTGCGCACCTCCATCCCCAGGCCGCGCAGGTGGTCCGCGACCAGCTTCGCCGTGCGCGTCTCGCGGTTGGAGAGCTCCGGGTGCTGGTGGATGTCGCGCCGCCACGCCACCACGCGCGGCTGCACCTCTGCGGCGCGGCGGTCCGCCTCGGCGCGCAGGGCGGCGGCATCCTGGGCCGCGGCGGGGACGGCGCCCGCCAGCGCGACCGAGGCGAGGGCGGCGGCGAGGACGGAGGCGCGATACGAACGAGGGCGCTGCGTCATGGTCGGTCCGGGGAACGCGTGAGCTCGGGAGGAAGAGACAAAGATACACGTCCGCACGCCCGCCCGGGGAGCCCCGGGCCGGGGCGGGCCCGGTCAGCCCGTCCGGTGGCGCGCGTGGATCCGCTCCGCCACCACGGAGGCCAGCGCCATGATGGTCTCCTGCGGGTTCACCCCCGGCGCCGTGGGGAGGAGCGACCCGTCGCAGACGTACAGCCCCGGGACGCGCCAGCGCTCGCCGGAGGGGGAGCACCCGCTCGTGTCCGGGTCGCGGCCGATGCGGCAGGTGCCGTTGACGTGCGCGGACATGAGCCCCAGCCGGTTGGGCGCGAAGCCGCGCCGCGCGATTTCCCCCAGCTCCGCGGCGCAGCGGATCCGGCACTCGTCCGCGTGCAGCGTCGCCACCTCCTCGGCCCCCGCGGCGAGCTGGATCCGCGCCGCGGCCTCGATCCCCCGCAGTGCCATCCGCCCGTCCGCCGCGGCGAGGCGGTAGCGGATGCGCGTCCGTCCGCGCCGGTCCACGCGGACCTCGCCGCTGGAGCGGGCGCGGTCGGCGCCGTCGCGGGTGAGGACGATCATCGTGCACAGCCGGGGGAGGGTCTCCATCGCCTCGCGGTGGCGCGCTCCGAAGCCGGGGAGCGCCACCGCCGAGACCGCTGGGTAGAGCGGCGGGCACTCGATCCAGAATCCGTACCCGTCCCCGTCGCCGCGGATGAACTCGTCGCACACGGAGGAGATCGGGATCCCGCCCGACTGGTACATCGTCCGGTCGTACAGCCCCGAGACCACCGTGGTGGGGTGCAGGCGGAGCCACTTCCCCACCCCGCCGCCGCCCATCCCCGAGCGCTGCAGCAGCGCGGGCGTCCCCACCGCCCCCCCGGCGAGCACCACGATCGGCGCCTCCACCGTCACCCGGCCGCGGGGCGCGCCGGTGGCC
>DASYWD010000028.1 GCA_035936415.1 Longimicrobiaceae bacterium | reverse complement strand
CATCCCGCCTGTGCTCCGTACCAGCCTTGCCTCCTCTGTTACGCCTCCCGCGGAGCCGCCGCTGCGTGCCCTCTCCACGGCCAATCCTGCCGTCGACTCGGTGCCGCCTCCGAAGGCCCCCTTCTTCAACAGCCTTCTAGGGGCCGGAAGGCAAGCTTCGAGCCCCTGCAGCCAGGTGCAGGAGCAACATGCGTTTGGCACGATCCTCGCCTGATGCCCGCCACCCAGGCACCTTCCAGGCGAACCGTGTGACGATATCTATGTCGATGTATAGCAAGTGGTTGGCAATCGGGGCCGTGGCGCTGGCGGGATCGGCCTCCACCCCCCTCTCGCTCGACTCGCGGGCCGCGGCCGAAGTCCCGGGCCGGGCGAGCTCCGTCCGGGTGGTGGTGGACCTCTCCGACCGGGAGCTGTACGTCATCAGCGGCGAAAACGTCGAGCGGACGTACTCCGTCGCCGTCGGGAAGCCGGATCATCCGACCCCGAAGGGGACCTTCCGCATCCAGCGGGTCATCTGGAACCCGCGGTGGGTACCGCCCGACGCCTCGTGGGCGAAGGGGAAGAAGGCGCGCGCTCCGGGCGACCCGCAGAACCCGATGGGACGGGTGAAGATGTTCTTCAAGGAGCCGGACTACTTCATCCACGGCACCCACGCGGAGGACTCGCTGGGGCGGGCGGAGTCGCACGGGTGCATCCGCATGCGCAACGCAGACGTGGTCGACCTGGCGAAGGTCGTCATGGAGCACGGCGGGGCGCGGCGGGAGCCGGGATGGTTCCGGCGGGTGGTCAACCGCGTCACCCAGACCCAGGAGGTGCGGCTCTCCCAGCCGGTCCGCTTCGAGGTGCGGCAGTAGGGGCGCCACGCCCTTCCGCGGCCGTGGGGATCCTCCCCCGCGGCCGGTGCGCTTGGCAGACCTTCACCTCGCACCGCACTCATGCACCTGGTCCAGATCTTCCTCCCGCTCTACGACAACCGGGGCGAGTCCTTCGGCCGAGCGCCCTTCGACCGGGTGCGGGAGGAGCTGACGGAGCGCTTCGGCGGGGTGACGGCGTATCTACACTCCCCCGCCGAGGGGGCGTGGCGGGAGCCGGACGGGGAGGTAGCCCGCGACGACGTGGCGACCTTCGAGGTCATAGTCGAGGCCCTGGAGCACGGGTGGTGGGGCGAGTACCGCGCGGTGCTGGAGCGGCGGTTCCGCCAGGACGAGGTAGTGGTCCGTGCGATGCCCATGGAGAGGCTGCGACGGGATGAAACACTGGACAGAAAGCCCTCCCCCGCATGCGGGGGAGGGTGGCGAGCTTACAGCGAGCCGGGTGGGGGGCGCCGGGTGGCGGCCCGTCTGCTACTCCCGCGGCGGATCCCCGTGCTGATAGGGGAGCTGGTTCAGCAGGTACCGCACGACCCCGTCTATTTTCGATGTGCGGAGGCGGTCCGTCCGCACGGTCACGAGGGTGGACAGTCCGTGCCGGTGCACGTCGACCTCCACCGTGCCCTCGCCGCCAGTGTAGACGGCGCCGTGCCGCGACTCCTGCGCCCGCTCCAGCTCGCCGCGGGTGGTGAGGATCTCGTGCGCCGTCTCCAGCGCCTGTCGCACCGGATAGACCGTGCTGCGCTCGTAGTCTGCCATATCGCTCTCGTTCTCCTGCGGGACGCGGCGGAGCCCGCCGCGCCCGGTTGACCTTGGCTGTGCCCTCAGCGGGCGGCGACCGCCTCCCGCAGCGCAGCGTACGACTGCGCCCCCACCAGCGCCTGCGCCCCGGTGCCGGAGCCGGCGACCACGACGGGGACGGACCGGATCCCGCTCCGCTCCGCCAGCGCCTCGTCGGCGAGGACGGCCCCGGTGTACCGGTCGATGTCCAGCACCACCTTCAGCTCGGTGCGGTCCAGCCCCAGCGCGGTGCCGATCTCCACCAGGACGTCGATGCGCCCCACGTCGCGCCCCTCGGCGAAGTACGCGGCGAAGATCGCGGCGCGCATGGCGTCACCCGCCCCGCGCTCCTCCGCGAAGCGCGCCGCCTCGTGCGCCTTGCGCGTCCGGGACTGGTACCCGGGGCGGCTCAGGACGACCCCGGTCTCCGCGGCCAGCGGGGCGAGCGCCTCCGCCCATTCCATTCCCGCGTCAAGCGGGAGCGGCGCCGGGACGGAATACAGCTCGAAGGCGCGGTAGCGCACGGCGGCCCCGGTCTCCGCGGCGGCGCGGCGGAGCGCGGCCTCCGTCACGTACGAGAACGGGCAGGTGAAGTCCGTAAAGGTCTCGACCTGCACGGCGGCCATCGGCGCGAGGGTGGGCGCTCCGGGAACGCAGGGAATCTGATCCGCGCCCGTGGGGGCCGCAAGGCCGGCGGGCCGGGCCGGCGGCTCCCGGCGCGCATCCAGACCGGTTGAGAATGATTCGCAAACTCTTGAGACAAGCGCACTTGCGCGTTCCGCGGGTGGTCCGCATCTTGCAAAATCGCTCGGGCAGTGACGTCCATTTTCAACGAGGAGGACAGAATGGCGAATCCACAGGAGAAGCGCGCGGCCGAACCCTCTGCGGTGGGCTCCTGCTCCGTGACCGATTGCAAGTTCAACGAGGACCGTGAGTGCCACGCGGGGGAGATCCGCGTCGAGGTCGGCCCGCAAGGCGCCGTCTGCGCCACGTACACGCCCGAGCGCAACCGCGCCCGCCCGTAGCGGCAGCAGCGGAACGCGACGGACGAGGCGGCCCCTCCACGCGGCGGGGCCGCCTCGCCGTTTCCGGCCGGCGAAGAAATGGTTTGACATTCGGGGGGGATCGGGGTATCATTTGGACGCGTTTGAGAATCTTTCTCAACTACTATCCGAATGGCACCCATCTCCCACAGCGTGCTGGCCGCCGCCGGCGCCCTCCAGCAGATCTCCGAGAGCTCGCCGGGCGAGCGTGGACGCCGCGCCGCGGCCGGCGCGCTGGTGCTGCGTGCGGTGCAGCACGCGGTCGCGGGCGAGGAGGGCTCCGGCTTCGTCGCCCTGCGCGCGGGCGACGAGGTGTCGGCCCTGGCGAAGGGCGCGGAGCGCGCGGTGCTGCGCCGCCTGCTCCTCCTCCTGGAGGAGGAGGGCGGGGTGGACGCGGCGCGCCTGGCGGACCCGCTGGTGGGGTACGCCTGCGAGCTGGAGCGGACGCGGCGGCTCCCCGAGGCGGACGCGGCGCTCTCGCTGGCGCTCTCCGCCGCCCCGGACGACGCGGAGGTCGCGCTGCACGCCGCGCGGG
>DASYWD010000027.1 GCA_035936415.1 Longimicrobiaceae bacterium | reverse complement strand
CCGCGGAGCAGCGCGTCGCGGCGGGCGCGGCGGGCACGGAGCCCGCGGATCTCGGCCACCACGCCACCCCCGTCGTCGACGAGCGCGACGTCGGCGCTCTCCACCTCCTTCTCCTCGCCGCCGGGGTCGCGCAGGCGGGCGTGGGCCCACAGCGTGCCCGTGGGGCGGCGGTGCAGGCGGAAGGACTCCACCTCCACCGGGACGTACGCCGTGCTGGAGTCCGCCTCCGCGGAAGTGGCCGCCACGAGCTGGATGCAGGCGTCCGCCAGCCCGGGGTGGATGGGGGCCATGGGGCGCACGCCCTCGCGCGGCTCCATCCGCCCCAGCGCCTCGCCGTCGCGCCGCCGGACCCCGGCGATCCACCGGAACGCCGCGCCGAGCGCGATGTCGCGCGCATCCATGGCGGCGTAGAAGGCGTCCGCCGAGCGCTCCTCCGCGCAGCGGGCGCGCACGGCGTCGACCTCCTCGGCCTGCTCGGGCTCGCCCGGCGCGGCGGGGGCGACGAAGCCGGTGGCGTGCAGCGTCCACTCGCCCTCCCCGGCGCGGGCGTACACCTCGAAGCGGCGCCGCCCGTCGTCTTCCGCGTCGGAAAGAACGAGCTGCGCGCGCCGCCTCTCCCCCTCCTCCAGCACCACCGGCTGGAGGAAGCCCACCTCCCGCAGCTCCACCGCCTCGGTCCCCAGCGACTGCGCCGCGGCGGCGGCCATCGCCAGGTACTGCGCGCCGGGGACGACCACCTCGCCGTAGATGCGGTGGTCGGCCAGGTGCGGCTGCGCGTCCGTGCTCAGCTCCGTCTGCCAGACGAGCGCGCCGCGGAGCAGCGGCGATTCCACCCGCTCGCCGAGGAGCGCGTCCGAGCCCTGCCGCAGCGGACGGGGGCGGGGCGCCTCCATCCAGTAGGGCCTGCGCTGGAAGGGGTAGGTCGGCAGCTCCACCCTGCGCCGCCGGCCCAGCACCGCCTCCCAGTCCACCCCCACGCCCGCCGTCCACACCGAAGCCACCGCCGCGGCGAACGTCTCGCGCTCGCCCCTGCCCTTGCGCAGCGACGGCGCCCACGTGCCCTCCCCCTCCGGCGCGATGCGCCGGCCCATCCCCAGCAGCGTCGCGGACGGGCCCACCTCCACGAACACGCGCACGCCGAGATCCCACAGCGACTGCACCGTGTCCGCGAAGCGCACCGCCTCGCGCGTGTGTCGCCTCCAGTAGCCCGCGCTGCGCAGCTCCTCTCCCTCGGCGAGCCTGCCCGTCACGTTGCTGACGATGCCCAGCCTCGGCTCGCGGTACTCGACCGCGGAGGCGACGCGCTCGAACTCCTCCAGCATCGGCTCCAGCAGCGGCGAGTGGAACGCGTGCGAGACCACCAGCCGCCGGTGCTCCACTCCCTCGGCCGAAAGCAGCGCGACGATCTCCTCCACCGCCTCCGCCTCTCCGGAGATCACCGTCTCCGTGGGCCCGTTCACCGCGGCGACGGACACCCGGTCGGACCGCGGCTCCACCAGCGCGCGCACCCGCTCCTCTTCCGTGAAGAGGGCGGCCATCGCCCCGCCCTCCGGCAGCGCGTCCATCAGCCGTCCGCGCGCGGCGATCAGCTTCAGCGCATCCTCCAGCCCGAGCACGCCCGCCACGCAGGCGGCCACGTATTCACCCACGCTGTGGCCCGCCACGAACGCCGGCTCGACGCCGCGGCTCCTCCAGAGCTGCACCAGGGCGTATTCGAGCGCGAAGAGCGCCGGCTGCGTGTACGCCGTCCGGTCCAGCGGGGAATCCTCTCCCTCCGCGGGATAAAGGACCGAGAGGAGGGGCCGCTCCAGCTCGCCGCGCAGGATCTCGTCACACCGGTCGAGAGCATCCCGGAAGACGGGCTCGCTCTCGTACAGCTCGCGCCCCATGCCGACGTACTGCGCCCCCTGCCCCGTGAACAGGAACGCCACCTCCGGCCGGGTGGCCGCGTCGCGCGCGGGGTGGACCACCGCGGGCGAGCTCTCTCCGGCCTGCAGTGCGGCCAGGGCGCGCGCCAGGTCGCCGCGCGAGGCGCCGAGCACCGCGGCGC
>DASYWD010000026.1 GCA_035936415.1 Longimicrobiaceae bacterium | reverse complement strand
CTCTCCTTCAGCGTGCTCGCCGACAGCGCCATGGAGCACTACCGCGGCGGGTTCTACAACCCGGCGATGTTCGTGGCGCCGGCCGTGTCCGCGCTCACGCTGGGCACCGCCGCCCGCGCCCTGGCCCGCGGCGGCCGGGTGCGCCGGACGGATGCCGCGGTCTACGGCGCGGCGGCGCTCGCCGGGCTGGCCGGCACAGGCTTCCACACCTGGAACGTCCTGCGGCGCACCGGGGGCCTCCGCTGGGAGAACGTGTTCTACGGCGCCCCCGTCGGGGCCCCGCTCGGGATCACCTACGCGGGGCTCTACGGCCTCGCCGCCCGGCACGCTGCCACGGGGAATGGGCGCCCCGGGACGACGCTGCCCCCCCTCCTGGGGTGGGCCGCCGCGGCGGGGCTCGCGGGGACGGCCGCGGAGGCCGGGCTGCTCCACTTCCGCGGCGCGTTCCAGGACCCCGTCATGTACCTCCCCGTCACCGTTCCGCCGCTCGCCGCGCTGGCGCTCGGGGCCGCCGTGGCGCGCCCCTCGGCGTCCCGGCGCAGGACCGCCGTCCGGCTCCTCTGGGGGACGGTGGGGATGGGCCTGGCCGGCGTCGGCTTCCACGCCGTGGGGGTGGCCCGCAACATGGGGGGATGGAAGAACTGGAGCCAGAACCTGCTGCAGGGGCCGCCCCTCCCGGCGCCCCCGTCCTTCACGGGGATGGCCCTGGCCGGGCTGGCCGCGATCGAGCTGATGGAAGGAGGCGCCCGTGCCTGAGCCGCTCCGCACCCCGTACGCGGGCTACGACGTCCTGCGGAAGTGGGACACCCCCTCCTGGAACGACCAGACCCGCGAGGTCGTCGGCCGGAGGCTCCACGAGGTCCCGGAGCGCCGCTTCCTCCGCACGGACGAGTGGGCCACGCTGGAGGCCGTCTGCGCGCGCCTCCTTCCCCAGCCGGACCGCCCGGACGACCCGGTCCCCATCGTCCCCTGGATCGACCGTAAGCTCGACCTGAACGAGGGGGCCGGCTACCGCTACGAGACCATGCCCCCCCTGCGGGAGGCATGGCGGCTGGGGATCGCCGGGATCGAGAAGGAGAGCGGCCGGCGCCACGGCGCCCGCTTCTCCGAGCTCGCCCCCGCGGAGCAGGACGGGATCCTCCGCGCCATCCAGGAGGGCGAGGTGAGCGGCGAGCCGTGGGACGAGCTTCCCCCGGTGCGCTTCTTCGCGGAGGTCCTGCTCAAGGGGGTGGTGGGGGTCTACTACTCGCACCCGGCGGCGTGGAGCGAGATCGGCTACAGCGGCCCGGCCAGCCCGCGCGGGTACGTGCGGCTCGGCGCCGACCAGCGCGACCCCTGGGAGGCGGAGGAGAGGGATGCCTGAGCCGATCCGGGCCGGGGGCGGCCGCGCGCCGAACGTATTCCGCCGCGGCGAGTGGGTCCCCATGCGCTGCTACCGGGACGACGAGGAGGTGGACTTCGCCATCGTGGGGACCGGGGCGGGGGGCGGCACCCTCGCCTTCAAGCTGGCGAAGGCGGGGTTCCGGGTGGTGGCCTTCGACGCCGGCCCGTACTGGCGCCCCCTGGAGGACTTCGCCTCCGACGAGGACGAGCAGCAGAAGCTGTACTGGACCGACGAGCGCATCAGCGGGGGCGAGGACCCCATCCAGCTCGGGAGCAACAACAGCGGCCGGGGGGTGGGGGGGAGCACCGTCCACTTCACCATGGTTGTGCTGCGCTTCCGCCCCGAGTGGTTCCGGAGCCGGAGCCTGCTGGGCTACGGGGTGGACTGGCCGGTCTCCTGGGAGGAGATGTGGCCGTACTACGACGAGGTGGAGGAGATGCTGCAGATCTCCGGCCCCGTCTCGTACCCCTGGGGCCCCCCGCGCGGGCGCTACCCCCGCCGCCCGCACGAGGTCAACGCGGCCGGGCTGGTCCTGGCCCGGGGATGCGAGGCGCTGGGGATCCCCTGGGTGGCCACGCCGCTCGCCACCCTCTCCTCCCCGCGGGGGGAGGCGCCCCCCTGCGTCTACCGGGGGTTCTGCGCGGTGGGGTGCTCCACCAACGCCAAGCAGAGCGCGCTGGTCACCTGGATCCCGCGCGCGGTGGAGCACGGGGCGGAGATCCGCGACCTCGCCATGGTCGGGCGGATCGAGACGGGGGCGGACGGCCGCGCCGCGGGGGTGCTCTACCACCGCGACGGGGAGTGGCGCCGGCAGCGGGCGAAGCACGTGGTGGCGGCCGGCTACAGCATCGAGACGCCGCGGCTGCTGCTCAACTCCGCCACGCCGCGCTTCCCCCACGGGCTGGCGAACGGGAGCGGGCTCGTGGGGAAGGGGCTGATGGTGCACTCCAACCACGGCGTGTGGGGGATCATGGACGAGGAGGTGCGCTGCTACAAGGGCCCTCCCGTGATGACCATCACCGAGCACTGGAACTACACGGACGAGGGGAAGGACTTTCACGGCGGCTACCAGTTCGGGAGCCAGGGGCCGCTCCCGCGGGCGTGGGCGCAGGCGACCGCGGCCGGGCGGGGGCTCTGGGGGATGGAGCTGCGGGAGGAGATGACCCGGTACAACCACGTCGCCGGCCTCAAGATGGTGGGCGAGGTGGAGCCGCGGGAGTGCAACCGGGTGGAGCTGGCGGACGAGACGGACCCCCTGGGGCTCCCCATCCCGCGCATCACCTTCTCCTACTCCGACAACGACCGCCGGCTCATCCGGCACGCGGTGGACTTCATGCGCCAGACGCTGGAGGCGGCGGGCGGGAAGGAGACCTGGGCCGACGTGGACACCGCGCACCTGATGGGCGGCTGCCCCATGGGGAGCGACCCGGAGCGGAGCGTCACGGACCCGTACGGGCGCACCTGGGAGATCCCCAACCTGTGGATCTGCGACGGCTCGCTCTTCCCGACCGGGGGAGGGGTGAACCCCTCGGCCACCATCATGGCCCTCGCCTGCCGGACCGGCGACCGGATCGCGGAGATGGGGCGGCGGGGGGAGCTGTGAGGATCGAAACCGCGAGCCAGGGGAGGCGCACGTGAGGAGCAAGCTGCTGCACGACGGGGCGCAGAGGACGTGGGCGCTGGTCTTCGAGACCGGCGACGAGGTCGCCGGGACCCTGCGCGCCTTCGCCGCCGAGCACGGGCTGGCCGGGAGCCACTTCACCGCCATCGGCGCCTTCCAGGACGTCACCGTGGCGTACTTCGACTGGGAGAGCAAGGAGTACCAGCCGATCCCGATCCGGGAGCAGGTGGAGGTCCTGATGCTGGCCGGCGACATCGCCCTGAAGGACGGCGAGCCCAAGCTCCACGCGCACGTGACCGTCGCCAAGCGGGACGGCACCGCCCACGGCGGCCACCTGGTGGAGGCCCACGTGCGCCCCACGCTGGAGCTGGTCCTGACGGAGTCCCCCGAGCACCTGCAGCGCCGCCACGACGCCGAGACCGGCCTGGCGCTGATCGAGGTCTGATACCGAATCCGGATGTATCGCGAGTAGTCGGCGGGGGGAGGCTCCTCCGGCGGTGCGAAACTCGCCCGGCCGGTGGAGCGAGAGGTAAGTGCAGCGCGGGCTCACACAGACGCACCGCCTGCTGAGCCTCCCCCCGCCTCCCGATCACCCTCTCCGGTCTTCCCGGATCGGTATCACGGTGGTCCCGTCGGGGGCTGCCTCGCTCTACGAATAGGACCGGGGCAGGACACGCGTAGCGTGCTCCTGCCCCGGTCCGTTCTGTGGGACTCCGCGCCCGTGGTGTGTCGTGCCGGTGGGTGCGGTGGCGGGTGGGTGGCGTACCTGTCGGCGGGGCCGACCATGGAGAGCCCATCACCGGCGGGAGTCCCGGTCTTCCTCGCTACTCGTGATCCAAAGTCCACACCTCCCCGACCTTGCGGTCGTGCTGCGCCGCCCGGAGAAAGGTCGCGTAGACGTGGACCCCGAACGCCCTCCCCGAACAGTCGAAGAGCATGCCCTGCAAGGGGGTTCCCTTCCTCAACTCTTCGATTGCCCCGAACACGTCCTCCTGTGCCTCGTACACCTTGTCACCGAACGTGGCCGGGAAGAACGGCACGTGGTCGTTGTTGATCTCGATCGGCGCGTCGACCAGGAACTCGGCAGGCAGGTTCCGGAAGATCCCTTCCAGCGCCTTCTCGATCCGGCGGGCGACCTCTTCAATGAGCTCCTCCAGGTCGCCCGGCCGCACGGTGGGCTCGGGGTCCACCTGGACGTAGACGGCCAGGGTCGCGGTACGCCCCTCCTGGGTGACGTAGACCGGAAACCGGGGTGCGTTCTCGTTGTTCATCAGCAACTCCAGGGTCGGTCCAACGGTGTGCGAGCATTGTCCTGAAACACTCCGCGTGTGAGCAACGGCGGTTGAACGGCCGAAGCGGTCACCTCAGTTGAGCCAGACGTTGCGGCTCCTGCCCGCGGTGTGCGCGTGCTCGCGGACCGATGCGAGATCCCGGGCGAAGGCGGTGGCGACCGTCTGGAACGCACCCGCCTTCCGCAGCTCGGAAGGCCCCACACCCAGGAAGTCCCGGAACGTGTTCTTCAGGCTGGACTCGTTCGCGTACCCGCAGGCGCGGGCGACGGACGCCAGCGACCTCTGCGGCTGGTCCAGCAGCTCCGCGGCCATGAGCATGCGGAGCCAGGCGAAGAGCCTCCGGGGCGGCGGAAGGTCGGCGCGCTCGCACCACCGGGGGACCGTGCGCGGGCTGACGCGGAGCGCCGCCGCAAGCTCCGGGGCGCCCCCTCCCACGGCCACGACTTCCGCCGCGCGGGTGAGCATCCCTTGCGTCCTGCTGGGGACACCCTGTGGCAGCGCCCGCTTCAGGAGCCTCTTCACGGGACGGCTGCGCACCAGGCGCAGTCTTCTCGACACGCCGACGGGCGTGGTCTCATGCCCCATGACGATGAAGTCCGCGACACCACAATCGAGGAGCGTCCGCAGGAGCTCGCCGTCGCGCGGAGTCACCGGGAGCGCGGCCAGCACGGTGGCGAACGGGAAGGCGCGCAGGAGCTCCCGCAGCTCCTCGGCAATCCCCCCGTCCGGTCCCAGCGGATCGACCACCGCGACCGCCGTGAGCGGCGCCCGGCCCAGCGCCTCGCGCAGCGCCTTCCAATCGGACAGCTCCGTGAGCCTGTAGAGCTGTCCGGGAATCTCCACGAGGGTTTCGCGGAGAACCCCGCTGGGGTGCAACAGGAGAAGCGGTCTAACCACAGGCTGCATTGCATCCTCCAGGAAGGTTTTACGCCACGGCTTGCACAGCCTACCCGCCCCCCGCACCTTGGAAACCGCACCCGCACCGGGTGTTCGTCCTCTTCCCAACAAAGGAGTTCACCATGAGAACCGCCGGAACTGTCCTCCTGCTCCTCACTGTCAGCCTGCTGACCGCCGGCTGCGGAACCCAAAGCCTCGTTGCGCCGGACCGCCCTGCCTTCGACGGGGGCGGGTATCTCGGCGGCGGCGGCAGTGCTGACGTTGCGTCCGATACCTCCGCGCAGGGAGACACCGTGACCGCCTCCGGCTTCGGTGGTGGCTACATCGGCGCGGGCGGCGGGGCCGAGGCGGGACCCGATACGTCCGCACAGGGCGATACCGTAACGGTGTACGGCGCTGGTATTGGCTACCTTGGCGGGGGCGGCTAGGAGGCTACCGGCCGACACGCGGCCTGGCCGCGTGT
>DASYWD010000025.1 GCA_035936415.1 Longimicrobiaceae bacterium | reverse complement strand
CCCGGTACGGGCGCGGGCGCGCCAGCTCCGCCGTGCGCCCCTGGAGCTGGGCCGCGTAGAGGGCCAGCACGTCGCGGTAGACCAGCCCCACGCTCCAGCCGTCGAGCAGCAGATGGTGGTGCGTCCACACCAGGCGGTGCTGGCGCTCCCCCGTGCGCAGGAGCGCCAGCCGCATCAGCGGCGGCTTCGCCGGGTCGAACCCCCGCGCCCGGTCCGCCGCCAGGTAGCTCGCGAAGCGCGCCTCCTGCTCGGAGGCGGGCAGCGCGCGCCAGTCCTCCCGGTGCACGGGGAGCGTGACGCGCCGGCGGACCACCTGCAGCGGCTTCTCCACCTTCTCCCAGGAGAAGGCCGCGCGCAGCGCCGGGTGCCGGTCCACCACGGCCTGCCACGCCCGCGCGAAGGCCTCCCCGTCCAGCTCGCCCTCCAGCGTGAAGCCGAACTGCCCCACGTAGGTGCCCGGCCCCTCGTAGAGCGAGTGGAAGAGCATCCCCTCCTGCATGGGCGAGAGGGGGTACACGTCCTCGATCGGGTTCTTCTTCACCGCTTCGGTTGTTGCCACGTTCGACTCGGGAGTTGGGGGTGCCGTGCTCTGCCAGGCTGTCGGTCCGGGCCGCGCGGGATCGGCCGCAGCGGCGACGCCCGCGAGCGCCGCCACGGTGGGGTGCTCGAAGAGGTCGCGGGGGCGGATGAGGAGCGCCTCCGCCCGGGCGCGGGAGACGATCTGGACGGCGAGGATGCTGTCGCCGCCCAGCTCGAAGAAGCTGTCCCGGATCCCTACGCGGTCGGCCTGCAGCACTTCCGCCCAGATCCGCGCGAGCGTCGCCTCCACGGCGGTGCGCGGAGCCTCGTGGACGTCCGGGACGTCCGGGTCGGGCGCGGGGAGGGCCGCCCGGTCCACCTTGCTGTTGGGGGTGAGCGGGAGGGAGGGCATGGAGACGAACGCCCCGGGGACCATGTACTCGGGGAGAGCCTCCGCCAGGTGTGCGCGGAGCGATGCAGGCTCCGGGGCCGCCGCGCCCTCGCCCACAACGTAGGCCACCAGGCGCGCGCGCCCGGGCACGTCCTCCCGGGCCACCACCACGCACGCGCGCACCCCGCCGTGGCGGGCCAGCAGCGACTCCACCTCGCCGGGCTCGATGCGGTAGCCGCGCACCTTGACCTGGAAGTCGGTCCGCCCGACGTAGCGGAGCGCGCCGTCCGCCCCCCAGCGCGCCCGGTCCCCGGTGCGGTAGAGCCGCGCGCCGGGCTCGCCGCCGAACGGGTCGGGGACGAACTTCTCCGCGGTCAGCCCCGGCTTCCCCAGGTAGCCGCGCGACACGCCCGCGCCCCCCACGTACAGCTCGCCGACGACGCCCACGGGCGCCGGCTGCAGCGCCGGGTCCAGCACGTACGTCCGCGCGTTGGCGACCGGGCGCCCCACGGGAACGGACGCCTCGTCGTCCTCCCCGCTCACGGGGTGCGCGGTGCACCAGACGGTGGTCTCCGTCGGTCCGTACACGTTCCAGAGGGCGGCCACGCGGGGGCGGAGCGACGCCGCGAGGTCGCGCGGCATGGCCTCGCCGCCGCAGAGCACGCGCAGCCCCGCCGGGAGCGGCGCGCCGGACTCCAGCAGGACGCGCAGGGTGGACGGGGTGGCCTGCACCAGCGTCGCCCCCGCGCCGCGGAGCGTCTCGGCCAGGCGGAACCCGTCGGCGGCGTCGCCCCGGGCGGTGAGCACGACGCGGGCACCCGCGCCGAGCGGGAGGAAGAGGTCCAGGACGGAGGGATCGAAGGTCAGCGGAGCCACCGCCACGAGCACGTCGTCCGCGGTGATCCCCGGGCGCTCCCGCATGGACGCGAGGAACCGCGCCGCCGCGAGACGGGAGACCTGGACTCCCTTGGGGCTTCCCGTGGTCCCGGAGGTGTAGACGACGTACGCCAGGCACTCCGGATCCACCGCGACGTGGAGGTCGTCGTCGCGCTCTCCGGCCGCCGCCTCCCACCCGGCGTCGAGGAGGACGCGCCAGGCGCCGTTCTCCGGGAGCCCCGCGGCGAGCGCCGTCTCGGTGAGCACCCCCGCGACGCCCGCGTCCCGCATCACGTGGGCGGTCCGCGCCGGGGGGTGCGCGGGGTCCAGCGGGACGTACGCCCCTCCGGCCTTGAGCACGGCGAGGACGGCCACCACCATCTCCGCGGAGCGCTCGGTGCAGACCGCGACCCGCACCTCGGGGCCCACGCCCCGGAGGCGGAGGTGGCGCGCCAGGCGGTTGGCGCGCCCGTTCAGCTCCCGGTAGGCCAGCACCCGCTCCCCGGCCACCAGGGCCACGGCCTCAGGCGTCCGGGCCGCCGCCGCCTGGAAGGCTTCGTGGAGCCCCGCGCCCTCCGCCGTCCCACCCCGGCTCCACGCGCCCAGCAGGAGCTCCCGCTCGGCGCCGCCCAGCAGCGGGAGCTCGCTCAGCCGGACGGCCTCTCCGCCCGCCGCCGCCTCCAGGAGGGTCCGGTAGTGCCCGGCCAGCCGCGCAGCGGTGGCCGCGTCGAACAGCTCCGTGCTGTACTCGACCATCCCGGAGAACTTCCCCTCGCTCTCGTCCACGTAGAGCACGAGGTCGAACTTGGAGGTCCGGTTGTCCAGCTCGAACAGCTCCAGGGTGATGTCCGGGGTGTGCGCCGGGCGGGTCCCGGGGTCGAAGGGCCGCTGGTACACGAACAGGGTCTGGAACAGCGGGTGGCGGCTGGGGTCCCGTCCGGTCTCCAGCGCCTCCAGGACCCGCTCGAACGGGAGGTGCTGGTGCTCGCCGGTCTCCAGCACCGTTTCGCGCACGCGGTCCACGGCGTCGCCGAAGGACGGGTCGCCTGCCAGCGAGGTGCGGAGGGCGACGGTGTTGAGGAGATAGCCGACCAGCCCCTCCATCGCCGTGCCGGTGCGGTGGGAGGCCATCGCGCCCACCACCAGGTCTTCCTGCCCCGTGTAGCGCAGCAGGAGCGCCTTGAACACGGCGAGCAGGACCACGTAGAGGGAGGCGCCGCGGCGCGCGCCGAGCGTCTCCAGGCGGGACGCCAGCGGCTCGGGGAGGTCGAAGAGGTACAGGCCGCCCCGGTAGCCCGGCAGGGGCGGACGGGGACGGTCGGTCGGGAGCTCCGTCGCCGCGGGGGCGCCCTGGAGCCGCGCCCGCCAGTAGTCGACCTCCTCCCGGACCACCTCGTCCGTGAGCCAGGTGCGCTGCCAGACGGCGAAGTCCGCGTACTGGAAGGCCGGCTCGGGAAGGGGCGAGGCCTCGCCGCGGGAGAACGCCGCGTAGAGGGTGGACAGCTCCCTCCACACGATCCCCCAGGACCAGCCGTCGGTGGCCACGTGGTGCAGGATGACCAGCAGCAGGTGCTCCGCCTCGCCCAGGCGGTACAGCACGGCGCGCAGTACCCCGCGGGTGAGGTCCAGCGGGGTGCGGGCCTCCTCCAGCGCGCGCCCCCCGGCCGCCGCGGCGCCCGCCCCCCCCCGG
>DASYWD010000024.1 GCA_035936415.1 Longimicrobiaceae bacterium | reverse complement strand
CCCCGGAGCAGCTGGCGCCCGTCTCGCGCGCGCTGGCGGTGGAGCCCCTGCGGGTGGAGGCGTTCGCGCGCGCGGCCCGCGCCTCCGCCCCGGAGACGATCGAGCCGCGGGTGCTGGACCCGCGCCGCTGGTGACGGGCCTCGCGGCGCCCTGAACGGAAGACGAGCAGAACGGAATGCCCAGAACGGTCGCTGTGATCCAGGCGCGCACCTCGTCGTCGCGTCTCCCGGGGAAGGTGCTGGCGCCGGTCGGGGGCGTCACCATGCTGGAGCGGCTCGTCCGACAGCTCCGCGGCGCGCGCACGCTGGACCAGGTGGTGGTCGCCACCTCGGACCACCCGAGCGACGACGCTCTGGCGGCGCACCTGCAGGCGGCGGGCGTCCCGGTGCATCGCGGCGACCTGGACGACGTGCTCGCCCGCTTTGCGGGAGCCGCCGCGAGCCAGGATGCCGAGGTGGTGGTGCGCCTCACCGGCGACTGCCCCCTGCACACGCCGGACACGGTGGACGATGTGGTGGAGGCGTTCCACGCGTCGGGCGCGGACTACGCGTCCAACCTGGAGCCCTACACCCGCCCCGACGGGCTGGACGTCGAGGTGTTCACCCGCGAGTCGCTGGAGCGCGCCCTGCGGGAGGCCGAGCCCGGGCCGGACCGGGAGCACGTCACTCCCTGGCTGCGCCGCTCCGACCATGTCCGCAGGCACTTCCACCTGCACGGCGACGGGCTGGGGGGCGAGGGAATGCGCTGGACCGTGGACGAGCCGGCCGACCTGGAGTACGTGCGCCGGGTGTGGGCCAGACTGGACGAATCCGGGGCCCAGCCCCACAGCTACGAGATGATCATGAAGGCTGCGCTGGAGGTCGGTGCGCGTGAGGACGCGGACATCCCCAACCGCGGGTACTACAAGTCGCTCTTCGAGGCGGCGCCCGCCGACGCGGCGCCCGCGCTCCGGCTGGGGCGCAGCGAGGAGCTGCTGCGCCGCAGCGCGCAGGTCATTCCCGGTGGGGCGCAGACCTACTCCAAGAGCTGGCGGCAGCACGTCCGCGGCGTTTCCCCGGTGTTCCTGGAGCGGGGGAAGGGTGCGCGGGTGTGGGACGTGGACGGCAACGAGTACGTGGACCTGATCCAGGGGCTCCTTCCGAACATCCTGGGGTACGCGCACCCGGAGGTGGATCGAGCGGCGTACGAGCAGGCGCAGCGCGGCCACTCCTTCTCCCTGGCCCACCCGCTGGAGGTCGAGCTCGCGGAGCGGCTGGTCCGCATCATCCCTTGCGCGGAGATGGTGCGCTTCGGCAAGAACGGCTCGGACGCCACGGCCGGCGCCGTGCGGGCGGCGCGCGCCTTCACCGGGCGCGAGCGGGTGGCTACCTGCGGCTACCACGGCTGGCAGGACTGGTTCATCGGCACCACGTCCCGCACGGCGGGGGTCCCGGCCGCGGTGCGGGAGCTGGCGCACCCGTTCGCCTACAACGACGTGGAGGCGCTGGACCGGGTCCTCTCGGCGCACCCCGGCGAGTTCGCCGCGGTGATCATGGAGCCGTTCAACTTCTACGAGCCGGCGCCGGGGTACCTGGAGGGGGTCAAGGAGCTGGCCCGCAGGCACGGCGCCCTGCTGATCTTCGACGAGATCTGCACCGGCTTCCACATGGGGCTGGGTGGGGCGCAGACGATGTTCGGGGTCACCCCCGACCTCGCCACCTTCGGCAAGGCGATGGGGAACGGGTACCCCATCTCCTGCATCGCGGGCCGGCGCGACGTGATGGCCGTGTTCGACGAGGTGTTCGTCTCCTTCACCTTCGCGGGCGACGCCGCCTCCATGGCCGCCGCGGTGGCGGTGCTCGACCAGCTGGAGCACACCGACGCGCTGGACCGGCTGCAGGCCGCCGGCCGCAGGCTGGCCGACGGGATGCACGCGCTGGCCGCGGAGGCCGGCCTGGCGGAGCGCTTCCGCACGCACGGGCACCCGGCCTGGACGCTCTTCCGCTTCCTGGACGAGAACGGCGTGGACGACCCGGTCCTGAAGACGCTATGGTCGCAGGAGGTGGTCCGGCGGGGCGTGCTGGTGCTGGCGACGCACAACGTCTGCGCCGCGCTGGACTACGCGGCGGTGGAGCACGTGCTCCGCGCCTACGCCGCGGCGTTCCGCCGCGTGGGCTCGCTGGTGGCGCAGGGCGCCGATCTGTCCATGCACCTGGACGGGCCGGTCCCGGCGCCGGCGTTCCGCGCGCGCGGGTGAGCGCGGAGCGACATTCCGTCCGGGCGGCATCTCTCAAGGAGTGTGTGACGTGTACAAGGGGACCGAAGCGGAGAACGGCGGGGCGACTGCGGGGTTTGCCGAGCGCAGGCTCCCGCTCCCGGTGCTGCGGCTGGTGCGCTGCACCCGCTGCGGCCTGCCCGAGACGTACGAGACCATCGAGTTCGACTCGGCCGGCGTCTGCAACATCTGCCGGCAGAAGGAATACAAGGATGCCCGGATCGACTGGGCCGACCGCAGGCGCCAGCTCGACGCGCTGATCGCCGAGTACCGCGGCAGGCACGAGTACGACTGCATCGTCCCCTTCTCGGGCGGGAAAGACTCCACCTACACCCTGTACTACCTGGTCAAGGAGTACGGGATCAAGCCTCTGGTGGTGCAGTTCAACCACGGCTTCATGCGGCCGGGGCTGCGAGAGAACAACGAGCGCACCTTCCGCGAGCTGGGCGTGGACGTGATCTCCTTCACCCCCAACTGGAAGGTGGTGAAGCGGGTGATGCTGGAGGCGCTGATCCGCAAGGGGGACTTCTGCTGGCACTGCCACACGGGGATCTTCTCCTATCCCATGCACGTGGCCCTGAAGTACAACACCCCGCTCATCTTCTGGGGCGAGCCATCGTCGGAGTACACCGCGTACTACGACTACAAGGACGACCAGATCGAGGAGGTGGACGAGACCCGCTTTAACCGGTTCGTCAACCTGGGGATCACCGCCGAGGACATGGCCGGGATGATCTCCGGCGACTTCGCGCTGGACCCGCGCGACCTCACCCCGTTCACCTACCCGTCCGTCCGCGACCTGCGGCGGCTCCGCTACCGCTCCGTCTGCCTGGGCTCGTTCATCCCCTGGGACGTGAAGCAGAACGTGGAGCTGATCCGGCGCGAGCTTGGGTGGCAGGGCGACCGCGTGGAGAACATGCCCTTCGATCGGTACCCGTACGAGAAGATCGAGTGCTGGATGCAGGGGGTGCGCGACTACATCAAGTACCTCAAGCGCGGCTACAGCCGGGTCACGCAGATGACGGCGCTCGACCTCCGGAACGGGCGCATCTCCAAGGACGAGGCGGAGCGGCTGATCGCCGAGCACGAGGGGAAGCGGCCCCCGTCGCTCGACCTCTTCCTGGAGTACGTGGGGCTCACCGAGGACGAGTTCAACGCCATCGTGCTCAAGACGGTGGTGCCGCCCTTCGAGCCGGACTTCGCGTCCATGGAGCCGGGCGAGAAGCTCCCGGACTTCGACGCCTGGTACCGGGAGAGATGACGGCGCCGCGGATCGGGATCCTCAACCTGGAGATGGGCAACCTGCGCTCCGTCTCCAACGCGGTGTACAGCCTGGGCTGGGACCCCGAGCTGGTCGATTCGCCGGATGCCCTGGACGACCTGACGCACCTGGTGATCCCCGGCGTGGGGGCGTTCCACACCGCCATGCGGCGGATGGAGGAGAGGGGGCTGCGGGACGCGGTGCCGGCCTACGCGGCCACGGGCCGGCCCCTGCTCGGCCTCTGCCTGGGGATGCAGCTCCTGGCGTCCAGCGGCGAGGAGGGCGACCCGACCCCGGGTCTGGACCTGGTCCCCGGCCACGTGGAGCGGCTGCGCCCGGACCTGGTCCCGGCCATCCCGCACGTGGGGTGGAACTCCATGGAGCTGCAGCGGGAGCATCCCGTCGTCCGCGGCATCCGCGACGGGGTGGACTTCTACTTCGTGCACTCGTACCGCTTCGCGGCGGACTCGGCGGACGACGTGGTGGGGAGCACCGAGTACGGCCAGGTGTTCGCCTCCGGGGTGGGACGCGGCAACGTGGTGGGCTTCCAGTTCCACCCGGAGAAGAGCCAGGCCAACGGTCTGAAGCTGATCGACAACTTCTGCGCCTGGGACGGCCGGTGCTGAAGCGGCGGATCATCCCCATCCAGCTCCTGGTGGGCGGGCGCCTGGTGAAGACGGTGCGGTTCGGCGCGTACCGCGACGTGGGCGACCCGGTCGCCTCGTCGAAAGTGTACAACGCGCAGAACGCGGATGAGCTGGTCTTCCTCAACATCGACCGGGAGGACCGCTCCGTCGCGCCCATGCTGCGCCTCCTGGAGCGGGTCTCCGAGGAGGTGTTCATGCCGCTGGCCCTGGGCGGGGGGATCCGCTCCGTGGACGACGCCTCGCGGCTGATCCGCGCGGGGGCCGACAAGGTTGTGGTGAACTCCGCCGTCTACCGCGACCCGGACGTGCTGCGGGGTATCGCGGACCGGTTCGGCGCGCAGGCGGTGGTGGTCGGGATCGACGTGCGCCGGAACGCGGAGAGCGGCAGGTACGTGCCGTACTCCGACTGCGGCCGGCGCCGCGAGGAGGTGGGGCTGGACGAGCACGTGGAGCGCGTGGTGGAGCACGGGGCGGGGGAGATCCTGGTCAACTCCATCGACCGCGACGGGACGATGGAGGGATACGACCTGGAGCTCATCCGCCGGGTGGTGGAGCGCTCGCCGGCCCCGGTGATCGGGTGCGGCGGGGCGGGGCACTACAATCACCTGAAGGAGGGGTTCCTGGAGGCCGGGGCGAGCGCCCTCGCCTGCGGGAGCCTGTTCAACTTCGGGGACAACAACCCGATCCGCGCCAAGGCGTTCCTGACCAACTACGGAATCCCCTTCAAGGTGGTCTAGCCCGATGAAGAGCCGCTTCGTCACCGGCGAGCGCGTCTACCTGCGCGAGGTGCGTCCCTCCGACGTGGGCGAGGCGTACTACGCCTGGATGAACGACCCCGAGGTCACGCGGTACCTGGAGAGCCGCTTCTACCCGCAGTCGCTGGAGGGGCTGCGCGAGTTCGTGGCGGGGAAGCTGGCAGACCGCGCCAACGTGTTCCTGGCCATCGTCCTGCACGACGGCGACCGGCACGTCGGCAACATCAAGCTGGGCCCGATCGACTGGATCCACCGGACCGGGGACGTCGGCCTGCTGATCGGGGAGAAGGACTGCTGGGGGAAGGGGTACGCCACCGAGGCGATTTCGCTGGTGACGGCGTACGCGTTCGGCACGCTGAACCTGCACAAGGTCACGGCCTCGTGCTACGGCGGCAATGCCGGCTCGGCGCGCGCGTTCCAGCGGGCGGGATTCGAGGTGGAGGGGGTCCGTCGCGAGCAGTTCTACTCGGACGGCGAATACGTGGACCAGATCCTCCTGGGGCGGGTGCGCCCGGGGAGCGAGGGGAGCTGACATGCCGGAGCTGGCGATCCTGGGCGGCGAGCCCATCCTCCCGCACCCTCTGCGGCCCTACCGCACCATGGGCGCGGCGGAGGCGGAGGCGGTGAGGCGCGTGGTGGAGTCCGACTGCCTCTCGGGGTTCTACGGGAGCCCCGGGGAGCAGTTCCTTGGCGGCCCGCGCGTGAAGGAGTTCGAGCGGGCCTGGAGCGAGCGCTTCGGGGTGCGGCACACCGTGTCGGTGAACTCGGCCACCTCGGGCCTGTGCGCAGCCATGGGCGCCATCGGGATCCGCCCGGGCGACGAGGTGATCGTCCCGCCGCTCACCATGTCGGCCACGGCCATGGCACCGCTGGTCTACGGCGGGGTCCCCGTCTTCGCGGACGTGGAGCCGGAGACCTTCTGCCTGGACGTGGACGCCGTGCGCCGGGCCATCACGCCGCGCACCCGTGCCATCCTGGCCGTCAACCTGTTCGGCCACCCCGCGCCGCTGGCCCGCCTCCGGGCGCTGGCGGACGAGCACGGCATCCGGCTGGTGGAGGACAACGCGCAGGGGCCGCTCGCGGCCGAGGACGGCCGCCCTGCGGGGACCGTGGGCGACGTCGGCGTGTTCAGCCTCAACTACCACAAGCACATCCACACCGGCGAGGGCGGGATGTGCGTGACGGACGACGACGACCTCGCGCTGCGGATGCAGATGATCCGCAACCACGCGGAGAACGTGGTGGAGGCGTACGGGGTCGAGGACATCACCAACCTGCTCGGCTTCAACTACCGGCTGACCGAGCTGAGCGCCGCGGTGGGGCTGGAGCAGCTCCGCCGCATCGAGGAGCACGTCGGCCCGCGCGTTCGCCTGGCCGAGACGCTCACGGCGATGACGGAGGGCCTGGAGGGGCTCATCCCCCCGCGGGTCCGCACGGGGTGCGATCACGCGTACTACGTCTGGGCCCTGCGCCTGGACGAGGAGGCGGCCGGAGTCCCGCGCGAGGCCTTCAGCCGGGCGCTGGCGGCGGAGGGGTTCCCCCACGGGGTGGGGTACGTGCGGCCGCTGTACCTCCTACCGCTCTTCCAGCGGCGCGCGGAGGACTCGGGGGTCTTCGGGCGAGTGCTCGCCGGCGGCACCTACCCCGAGGGGCTCTGCCCCGTGGCCGAGCGATTGCACCGGCGGGAGCTGCTCATGTTCGAGACCTGCGCCTACGACGTGGACGCGTCCACCGCGGAGCGGCTCGGCGAGGCGATCCGCAAGGTGCACGCGAACCGGGAGGCGCTCGCCGGGCTCGCGCCGGCGGGAGCCTGAGCGCATGCCGCGGGTCGTGGCCTCCATCGAGGCGCGGATGGGCTCGTCCCGGCTCCCGGGGAAGGTGCTGATGGACGTGGGCGGCGTCCCGGCTCTGGGACGCCTGGCACGGCGGCTGCGCCGGAGCGAGATGCTGGACGACGTGGTCCTGGCCACCTCCACCTCCCCCGCCGACGACGAGCTGGAGGCGTGGGCTCGCGCCGAGGGGATCGCGGTGCACCGTGGCAGCGAGGACGACGTGCTCCTCCGGGTGGTGGAGGCGCAGCGGAAGATGAGCTCGGAGGTCGTGGTGGAGGTGACGGGCGACTGCACCCTGCTGGACCCCGAGCTGGTGGACATGGGGGTGCGCACCTTCCTGGGCAACGAGTGCGACGTCGTGCACAACGTGCGCGACCTCTCGTTTCCGATGGGGATGGACGTGCAGGTGTTCCGCCTGCGCGACCTGGAGGAGGTGGAGCGCACGGTGGACGACCCGGCGGTGCGGGAGCACGTCTCGCTGTACTTTTACGAGCACCCGGAGCGCTACCGCGCGTTTCAGCTCTTCGCCCCGCGGCGCTGGCACGCGCCCGGCTACCGCTTCCAGCTGGACTATCCCGAGGACCTCCGCTTCATCCGCGAGGTCTACGCGCGCCTGGAGCCGGAGCACGGCGACGCCTTCGGGATCGAGGAGATCATGGCGCTGCTGCGCGCCGAGCCTTGGCTGGTGGAGATCAACCGCCACTGCGAGGAAAAGTCGGTCCGGTAGGGGCGCCGCCGCGGGCGCGGACGGCTCGTGTCAGACTCAGGCCGGCCCGGGAGTACGGGGCCGGCACCCCCCCCGACAGACGACCCGCTCCGGCCGTTCCGGAGCGCCCACGCGGACACTTCTACCTACAGGACACGATGAACGCCACCTCCAGCTCGCAGCTCGCCCCCGGCAGGTTCTCACCGGAGCGGATCCGCAGGGGGATCTCCAACCGCGTCACCACGTACCTGGGCGGCGTCCAGGCGATCGTGCCACGGCTCATCTACGGGAACGCCGCGGGCTTCCGCAACAACCGGGAGCCCATGCGCGAGCTGCGCGCCTTCCGGGCCGAGTTCGCTCGCCACGGCAACGCGGTCCCCGGCGAGCCGTACGCCTCGTCCGCCCGGTTCCTGCGGGAGAGCGGCTACCTGCTGATCGAGCGCCGCTACCAGGGTCCGCACTTCGACACGATGCGCGCCCGCTACGCCGAGCTCATGGAGGACCCGGAGCGCTCCGCCTCCACCTCCACCGGGGCCACCCGGTTCATCCTGGACCCCGTGGCCGGGATCCCGGAGCTCCGGCACCTGCTCACGGAGGAGCTGGAGCAGACGCTGCTCGCGTACTACGGCACGTACTTCCGGATCGAGGGGGTGCGCGCTTGGCGGAACCACCACGTGCCGAACGTGTCCGTCACCGACGACGTCTTCTCCAACACCTTCCACTGCGACGCCTTCCCGGTGACGGGGCTGCGGCTCTTCGTGTACTTCAACGACGGGGTGAACCGCGACACGGGCGCCTTCCGCTTCCATGACAAGGCGAGCACCCGGGAGATCGTCCGCTCCCCCGGGTACTTCCGGCGCAACATGCTGAGCCGGTCGATCAAGGAGCGGCTCCTCGATCCGCACCGCCTCCGGATCCTGGAGGGCGACGCCGGGGCGAGCATGCTGTGCAACGTGCAGGAGTGCCTGCACGCGGCCGGCGTTCCGCGGCCGGGCTCCCATCGGGACATCGTGCAGCTGCTCATCGCCCCCACGAACGAGCCGTACGCGGAGCGGGGCGAGCTGTTCGACCGGATCCCGGAGGACCGGGAGATCCTTGCCATGAAGGGAGCGTAGGCGTTGGTGTGGGCGACCTGCCTGCGCCGCGGAGGGACGGCGCGATGATGAGGGCCGCGCGACGGCTCGGGAGCTACAAGGTGAACGCGTCCGCAATGGCCGACCTCCGCGCCGACGGTGTCCCGGACGCGGTGCTCTCCCGGCTGGAGGAGCTTGTGGATGTGGAGTTCGGCTCACGCCGAGCGTTCGACTCCGCCCTTCGTGAGCGGCTGGGACCGGAGGCCTTCGCCGCGCACGGCCGGGCCGTCGCGGGGAAGGCCCGGGTGCTCACGCCGCGACGCCTGGTGCGCTACCTGGCCTCCGTGGGCGGCGGGTACGTGCCCGCGTCCCGGCATGTGCCGGCGCTCTGGGACTACCTCCGGCTCCGGCCCGTCCCCTTCGCGCTCTGGTTCCGCACCCGCGCCCGCCTGCTCTACCTGCGGAATCGCCTGGGGGCCGGCTCGGTCGTGCGGGAGCGGACCAACTCGAACGTCTCCGGCTTCCAGCACAACCGCAGCCAGGTGCTGAGCTTCCTGGAGGGGCACCGGAGCCGGACGGAGAGCCTGATCCAGGTCCTGCGGGCCGTGCATGGCTTCCGCCCGGCCGACGCCCGGGTCCTGTGCGTGGGGCCGCGCAACGAGGCGGAGGTGATGCTGTTCTGGCTCTACGGTTTCCGCCCGGAGAACGTGGCGGCCGTGGACCTGTTCAGCTACAGCCCGCGCATCCACCTCATGGACATGAACGACCTGGAGTTCCCGGACGACTCGTTCGACGTGTACTACAGCTCGGCCGTGATCCGCTACAGTCCGGACATCCGCCGCACCTGCGCGGAAGCGGTGCGCGTCACGCGCGACGGCGGCCTGATCGTGATCGGCTCCACCTTCGGGACGCACAGCGGGCTGATCCCGGAGGGCTCGGAGCTGCGCGGCGGGCTGCGGGAGCTGCTGGCGCTGTTCGCCGGACACGTGAGGCACGTCTACTGGCAGGAGGAGGCGCCCTCTGGCCCGGGAGAGATGTACGCCGCCACCATTTTCCGCGTCGTGAAGCCGTGACCGCTGCTCCGCTGCGGACGGTGGTCGTGGGATTGGGGAAGATCGGCCTGGGCTACGCCGACGATCCGGTGATGGCGCGCCACTACCCGTTCGCCACCCACGCCCAGGTGCTGGCCCGCCATCCGGCGTTCGAGTGGGGGGGCGCCGTCGACCTCGCTCCCGAGGCGCGGCGGGCGGCGTGCGAGCGGTGGGGCGTGCCCCTCGTGGCCGCGGAGGTGGGGGAGGTCGCCGACGCGTACCGCCCGGAGGTGGTGGTGCTCGCCACCCCCCCGGAGTCGCGGCTGGAGATCCTGGAGCAGCTGCCGGACGTGCGTGCCGTCCTGGTGGAGAAGCCGCTGGGCCGCACGCTGGAGGAGGGCGAGTCGTTCCTCGCCTGGTGCCGCGCGCGCGGCATCCCGGTCCAGGTGGCGCTCTGGCGCCGCGCTGACGCCGCATTCCGGGAGCTCGCTCTCACCCTCGGAGAGCGGATCGGCGCGGTCCAGGCGGCCTTCGCGCTCTACGGGAACGGCCTCCTCAACAACGGCACGCACGTCGTGGACTTCGTGCGCATGCTGCTGGGCGAGGTGACGGAGGTGCAGGCGGCGGCGGGCGTGGCGCCGTACCGGGAGGGTCCCATCCGGGACGACGTCAACCTCCCCTTCCACCTGGCCCTCGCCTCGGGGGCGGGAGTGTCGGTGCAGCCGCTCCGTTTCGCGCACTTCCGCGAGAACGGGGTGGATATCTGGGGAGAATCGGGTAGATTGTCCGTCCTTCAGGAGGGTCTGAAGATTCGGTGGTACCCTCGGCGGGAGAACCGGGGGATGCAGGGGGAGCGGGAGGTGGACTCGGATTGCCCGGTGGAGGTCCCGTCCACGGTGGGGCACGCCTTTTACGCGCTCTATGACGACCTGGCGGAGGCGCTTCGCCGCGGGACGCCACTGTGCAGCCCCGGGGAGTCGGCGCTGCGGACCGCGCGGGTCGTGCAGGCGGTGCTCGACTCCTCGGCCCGCGGTGGGGCGCCGGTGCGGATCGGCTGATGAACGAGGTGCTGGTGTACGTCGAGGACCCTGGAGCGGCGAACTACGCGGCCGACCTCCCGGCCGCGCTCGCGGCTGCCGGGGTCGGCGCGCGGCTGCTGGTGCGGGGGACTGCGGATGGGTACCTCCGCGAGCGGGGGGTTCCGGCGGAGCCGGTCCCCGCGGACGTGGAGGCGGATGCGCTGCTCGGTCGCACCCGGCCCCGGCTGGTGGTGGTCGGCACCTCGGAGGACGCGGACACACTGGGCCTCGCGCTGGTGGACGCCGCGCGCGCCCGCGGCATCCCCACGCTGGGGCTGGTGGACGCCTTCTCCAACGCCGAGCACCGCTTCCGCGGGCGCGCGGAGCACCCGCTCGCCCACGCGCCCGACTGGCTGGCCGTCCCGGACGAGTGGACGCGCGGGGCGTTCGTGGAGCTGGGCGCCGACCCCGCGCGGACGGTGGTGTGCGGGCACCCCCAGTACGACTGGGTACGCGCGCTCGCCGCCGAGCTCGCACGCGAGGGGCGCCAGGCCGTGCGGGCGCGGGTCCTCCCCGAGGCGGCGGAGCGTCCGGTGGTGGTGTTCGTGGCGGAGGTCTCCACCGGGCTTGACCCGGCGCAGTACCGGAAGTCCGCGGCGTACACGCTCCAGGGGCGCGGCGCGAGCACCGGCAGGACGCGGGTCGTGCTGGAGGAGCTGCTGGACTCGGCCGCCGAGCTGCGGCCGCGGCCGTACGTGGTGCTCCGGCTGCACCCCAAGAACACGCCGCAGGAGTTCGCCGCATACGCCGCCGAGGTCGACCGCGTGAGCGCCGGCGGGTCGCCGCTGGAGCTGGCCTACGCCGCCGACCTGGTGGTGGGGATGACGAGCATGCTCCTGCTGGAAGCGGAGATCCTGGGAGTGCCCACCCTGTCGGTCGTCCCGCGGGAGGTGGAGCGGGAGTGGCTCCCCAGCGTGCGCTACGGAGGCACCCCCTGCGTGGGCTCGCGGGAAGAGCTGCGCCGGGCCCTGCCCCGGCTGCTGTCCGCGGGCGGGGCGTCCGCGGGGGGCGGCGGGGCTGCGCCGGGCGGCTCGCTGGAGCGCGTCCGGCGGCTCGTCATGGACCGGCTGCGGGAGACCCGCGGAGGGAGCAGATGATCGAGACCCCCCGGCTCCGGATCGAGCCCTTCACGGACGAGCACCTGACGGAGCGCTACGTGGGCTGGCTGAACGACCCGGAGGTGGTGCGGTACAGTGATCAGCGGCAGCGCGCGCACACCCTGGAATCGTGCCGGGCGTACATGGAGTCGTTCCGCGGGACGCCGCACCACTTCTGGGCCATCGTGGCGCGCGACCCCGCGCTCGGCCACATCGGCAACGTGAACGCGTACGTCGCCGAGGAGCACCGGGTGGCGGACGTGGGGATCCTGGTGGGGGAGCGGGGCGCCTGGGGGGCGGGGTTCGGGACGGAGGCGTGGATCGCCGTCTGCGACCACCTCCTACGCGCCGGGGGGATGCGCAAGGTCACCGCTGGCACCCTGGAGGTGAACCGCCCCATGCTGGTGGTCATGCAGCGCGCCGGGATGGTGCCCGACGGACGCCGCGTGCGGCAGAGCCTGTTCGAGGGGCGTGAGGTGGACGTGGTCCACGCCGCCCTTTTCGCGGATGAATGGAAGCCGGTGGAGCCCGGGGCGTGGCCCCGCGCCCGGCCCGATGCGATATAGACGTTGCCAAAGAGCCAGAGCACGGAATCACCCCGCGGTGGGAAGCGCAGCCTGGTCGTGGTGTCGGTGCCGTTCACCCGGACCACGCGCGTGCTGCTCTCCTCCGCTGTATTCGAGCGCCTGCGCAGGGAGCACGACGTCCTGGTCGTGAGCCCTTCCGCGGGCGACGACACGTTCCAGCGGGAGTTCGGCGGGCCCAACACGCGGTTCTACCGCTTCCGGGGCGAGAGAGTCTACCGTCGGCGGGTCCCGGCGGCGCTCTACGGGGCGTCCGAGCTGCTGCGCTTCCAGGGGTTCTACTTCCGCTTCCGCAACGCGGGGCTGGAGTACTATTGGAGGGGGCGCGACACGGTCTTCGGCAGGGGCGACGGCGACCGCCAGCGGGGGCTCGGCGCCCGGACGGCGATGACGCTCCTGGGCTACCTGGGGTACTTCCGGCACGCCTGGCGGTTCGCCGACCGGCTGGCCGCCCCGCTGGTGCACGACGCGGAGGAGATCGGCCGCATCGCGGCCGGCTACGACTCGGTGGCGGTCGTTCAGGTGGCGTCGTTCGGGGAGCAGGAGCGCTTCCTCTCGTACTGCGCCCGGAAGTTCGGCTTTCGCACCCTGCTCCTCCCGTACACCACCGACCAGCTCACCATCAACGGCTATCTGCTCTCCCGGTTCGACCGGATCCTGGCGCAGGGGCCGTGGGAGACGCGGTGCGCCACGGAGCTGCACGGGGTCCCCCCGGAGCGGGTCCACCCGCTGGGGTCGCTCTGGTTCCGGAACATCGACCGCATCCGGGCCGCGCTGGAGGAGAGCGGGGCCGGCGCGCGCCGTGCCCCCGGATCGCCGCGGGTGATCATGTACGCGGGGCACAGCTCGCTCTACTTCCCGCGCGAGAGCGAGTTCGCCGCGGTGGACGCCGTGCTCGACGCGATCCGCGCGGGGACCTTCGGCCCCGCGCGGCTGATCTACCGTCCCATCACCGAGGGGGACGAGGAGCACCGTGCCCTGCTCGACCGGTACGGCGCCGACCCGCTGGTGGAGATCCAGTTCCCCCAGGCCGCCTGCATCGGCATCGCCGGGCACACGCGCGGCGAGGTCGCGGCCGAGCTGGCCGAGTACGTGGGGCAGCTCCTCTCGGTGGACGTGCTGGTGATGTCGTACCTCACCTCCATGTGCCTGGACGCGTACTACCTGGGCCGGGGCGTGGTTTCGAACTGCGCGGACGACACCGGCACCCTGGTCCGGCGCAGGGCGGACGTGTTCCTGGACGCGGACATCAACCGCGTGAGGAGGTCGGGGATGCCCATCGCGTATTCGCTCCCCGACCTGGTCCGCAGGGTCGGCGAGGTGCTCGAGGACCTGGAGGGGGCCCGCGAGGCCGGGCGCCGCCTGGTCGCCGAATGGGACTATCCGCGGGACGACTACGTGGAGGATTTCATGCGCGTGCTGAACACGTGCCTTTGACCATCCTGGGCATAGCGAGAGCATGATGCGATTCCTGCGGGACTACGTGATTCCCCCCGGCATCCTCCACCTCGCGTACCGCTTCCAGGACGCCCGGGAGGCGGCGCGCTACTCCAGCACTACCGACGACTACGACGCGGCGCGCTACTGGCAGTCGCACTACCGCTCGTCCGGCGCGGAGCGACTGTTCAGCTCCGCCAACCAGGGGCTGGACGACGAGGAGAACCGCCGGCAGTACGAGAGCGCTCGGCGGATCTTCGAGAGCATGGTCGCGGACTTCCGGCTCCCGGAGGAGCCCAGGGTGCTGGAAATCGGGTTCGGCACCGGGTACTACACGGAGATCGTCCACCGGCTGGGGTTCCGCGACTACCTGGGCGTGGACATCACCGACGAGACCGTGCCGGGGATCCTGCGGCGGCTGGAGGGCTTCGGCGGGAAGCTGGTCCGGCGCGACGCCGGGCAGGAGCGGATCGAGCGGCCGGGGTGCGACCTGGCCTACATGATCGACGTCTCCCAGCGCATCGTGAACGACGACAAGCTCGTCTTCTGCCTGCGGGAGAACGTCGTCCCCAACCTGAAGCCCGGGGGCTTCTTCATCGTCACCGACGAGCTTTCCCGGCGCTCCAAGCTCTTCTTCGAGAAGACGCGCACGCTGGAGTTCTACCGGGACGCCATGGCGGGGTGTGAGCTGTTCCACGAGCCCATGGCGTTCCGCGACAAGTACGTGTTCTCATTTCGCCGGGCGGGCGGGTGACCGGAGCGCGGAAGCGGGGATGAGCCTCGCGAAGAAGTCCTTCGCCCTGCTCCGGCAGGACGCCTTCCTCTTCGTCGCCAACCTGGCGACGGGGGTGATCGTCGCGCGCCAGCTGGGGCCCACCAGCTACGGCCTGTGGGCGATCCTGCAGCTGATCCCCACCTACGCCGAGGCCTTCGTGCGGCTGAAGGTGGACGCGGCGGGGGTGTACCTGATCGGCTCGGGGCGGTACGGCGTCGGGCCGGTGCGGACGATGCTGAACCGGATCGCGCTGGGCTCCGGCTTGGGCGTGGTCGCGCTGGTCGCTGCGGCGCTGGGGCCGCTCTCGGACTGGCTCTTCGGGGCGGCCGCGGGGGACGTGCGCCCCGCGATCCTGGTGGTGGCGCTCCAGGTGCCGTTTCAGTTCCTGTTGCTGAACTACACCAAGCTCCTCCTCCTCCGCGAGGACGTGCGGGCGTACAACCAGGCGGTGCTGCTGCGGACGCTCTCCTTCGCCGTGCTCAGCGTGACCCTCCTCTTCGGCGCGCGGCTCGGGCTGCTCGGGGTGGTGTTCGCCGGGACGGCATCCACCGCGCTCGCCTGCCTCTTCGCCATGCGGGCGCTGGGAGCGGGCCCGGCGGGCGGGGAGCGCTCCGCGCCGGGGCTGGGGAGGGCGCTGGTGGAGCAGGCGCTTCCGCTCTACGGCGCGGGCATCGTGGGCCACCTGCACACGTACTCCTCCAGCACGGTGGTGGCGCTGTACCTCTCGCCGGCGAACGTCGGCTTCCTGGCGATGGCGCAGAACCTGGGACGGCTTCTGGAGCGGATCACGGAGGCGCTGAACCTTCTCCTCTTCCCTCGCATCGCAGGGATGGAGGAGGGCGCGAGCCTGGCCGAGCTGGTCGTGCGGGCGTACCGGGTGATGCTGGTGGCGACGCTCGTGGCCGGGACAGGAATGGCCGTGGCGGTGCGCCCGCTCGTGGAGCTGGTGTACGGCCGCGACTTCCTCCCGGCGGTCGTCCCACTCTGGATCATCCTCCCCGGGGTGGTGGCGTTCAGCGCCTCAACGGTGTTCACGCAGTACCTGGTCGGAATCGGCAAGGCCGGGCTGGCGCTGCGGATCTCGATCGTCCCACTGGTGGTGCAGGTGGCCCTCGCCCTCCTCCTCGTCCCGAGGTTCGGGCTGGCCGGCGCCGCCTGCGCGCTCTCGGTGGCGTCCGTGCTGGTCGCCGTGCTGCAGCTGGCCGTCTTCGTGCACGTGGCCCGTCCGCACGTGCGCGCGTCCGACCTGCTGGTGCGCGCCGAGGACGTGCGGACCGTCCTGCACTTCGCCTTCGGGCAGCTTGCCGGGATCCGCGGCCGCGTGCGCTCGCGGCGGGGCGCGGCGGCTCCCCCGCTCGGACCGGACCTCGACCGCTAGAAGGACAGCTCGCTGCACCCGGAAGCTGGGACCCCGGCGTCCGCCGGGATCGTCCCCGCTGCCGCTCTTCCGCACCACCCGAAAATGGCGTCCAGCGCCGACGCGAAGGTCCCGGCCAACCGTCCCTGCTGCATCTGCGGCGGAACGGAGAGCCGGCTGGTACACGAGAAGGAATACCCGCTGTACGACTATCCCGGAGCGTTCGCCCTCCGGCTGTGCGACGGCTGCGGCCTGCTCTTCAACTCCCCCCGCCTGGCGGACGAGGGAATCGCGCGGCTTTACGGGGCCAACTACTATTTCTTCCGCCAGCGCCCGGCCAGGGAGTTCCTGCGCATCCGCGAGATGTGGGAGCGCACCGTGGCCGTGGCCGAGGGGATGGTGCCCCGGCGTGAGGTCCTGGAGATCGGGAGCGCCAAGGGCTTCCTCCTGGCCGTAATGCAGGGCGCCGGCTGGGCGGTGCAGGGGGTGGAGCTCTCCCCCTTCGCTGCGGACTTCGCGCGGGACCGGCTGGGCGTTCCCACCTTCACCGGACGAGTGGAGGAGTTCGTGGAGGCCGGGGGGCGGAGCTACCCGCTCGTGCTGGCGATCGACGTCATCGAGCACGTCCTGGATCCGCGGCTCTTCGTGGCCTCGCTGGCCCGGCTGGTGGAGACCGGCGGCGTGGTGCTGATTGACACGCCCAACGGCGCGGCGGCCAACATCGAGCGGCAGGGGGAGCGCTGGAAGGGGTTCAACCCCTTCCATGTCTTTCTCTTCTCGGTGGAGAACCTGTCGCGGCTGCTGGGCGAGCACGGCTTCACGGTGGAGACGAGCTTCTCATACGGCAACGCGCCCGCCGGCCCTGGGGAACCGCCGGAGCCCACGTCCGGGGCGAGGCGGCTGGCGCGGGCCGTCCTGGAGGGGGCAGGGGTCCTGGGGCTGCTCCGCCGCGGGCGGGACACGGTGGTGGACGCCGTGGACCATGCCCGCCTGCCGCGCCTGGTAAGGGAGAGCGTGGAGGCGGTCCGGCCGTCGCGCGGCTACGCGGCCTCGGAGGACAGTCGGCTGCCGCTCGCCGAGGGGCAACGCGGTGACAACATCGTCGTGATCGCGCGCAGGAGGTAGGCGGGCTGCGCGCCGGGAAGGTCCGTCCCCCTCCCGGGTGACGGAACGCCGGCCGGGTGCGTCTATGTAGTCGCCGCGTCGTGCGCCGCGGGGCTGCTCCACCACGGAATCAGAAACAGTGCCGGAGACATGCGGGACGGTACCAGAGGGCTGAGCGTGCGGTTCGGCGCGGAGTGGTCCGAATGATGGAGAGAGCAGGTCGTCGGTGGACCTCCCGGCCGGCTGCGTCGCGGGTGGTCCGGCGGCGTTCCCCGGGCGGTCGCGGGACGGTCGGCGCGGGAACGGCGGGGCCGCTCCCGCACCGCCGGGCGTGGTGTACCGTCCGGCCCTGGTTCGTGGCGGTCTGGGCGGCGTTCAGCGCGCTGTTGACCGTGTACCTCGCCGGCGCCCCGGTGGAGGTGGAGGACTCCTCGCCGGTGTTCGCGGCGAAGGTGCTGGCCAAGCGCGCGGTCGCGGAGCTGATCGTCGCGGCGTACGCGCTGGGCCCGCAGTCCGTGCCGATGCCGACGCCGGAGGCACCGGTGCCGCCGCCTCCCGCCGCCGAGCTTCCCTCGGTCCCGGCACTCGCCGCCTTCGCGGAGCGGACACCTGCGCGGGACCTGGACCTGGCGCGGGCGCTGGCGGACTGGCTGGCCCGGAGCGCCACCTTCGGCCCGCCGCACGAGGACTACTTCGCGCTACCGACCGCGGAGGTCCTGCAGCGCGCCCTCGACGGCGAGCCCTTCCTCTGCGACGACCTCGCCCGGCTCTACGCGCGCCTGGCGCCGAGACTCGGGTTGGACGTGCGCCTGGTGTACCTGTGGGCGGCCGAGGAGGCCAACCACGTGGTCGTGGAGGTATACTCGCGCGATTTGCGGAAGTGGGCGGTGCTGGATGTCATCGAGAACCGGATGCTCGTGGGAGAGGCGGGGGTCCCGCTGAGCGCGGTGGAGGCGCACCGGTACGTCGCGAGCGGGCGGGCCGACGCCATACGCGCGGTGCCGAACGGGAGCGGAGAGTACCCGGCGCGCGCGTTCGAGCTCGCGGCGTACCTGCGGAAGTTCGACAGCATGGCCTTCCTCCTCCGCTCGGACTTCAAGCGGGTGCACCGGCTCCCCCGGCACCACCCCGCCAACCTCCTTTCACAGAACCTGGCGCTTTACGATGGAAGCCGGGGCTGGCTTCCCCGGGCGTACTACCGCCTGCGGATCAGCGCGGAGCAGCTCGCCGCATCCCCGGGCGGAGCCGCGTCCGCCGGGCCGGGCACGCTCCGCTGAGCCGCGTCCGGGCGCCCGCCGAGGGTTGTTCGGCATCGCGGAAAGGTGCTATCATTCACGGTTTGGGACCTACGCGCGCGGGCCGGCGAGCCGCCGGGGCGGCGCGTCCCCGAGCGCCAGGGCTGCACGCAGAGTACAGGGTGGGAGTGGGAAAGCAGACATCAGACGGACGGGTGGTGCTCGCGGATCCGCGGGCCGGGGAGGAGCGCTGTCCGGCGCTGGAC
>DASYWD010000023.1 GCA_035936415.1 Longimicrobiaceae bacterium | reverse complement strand
GGCCCGCCGTGACCGGCAGCAGGGTCAGGTACGGCGCGACGAAGGCCCACTCCTCGTCGCTGACATCACTGGGGTACGCTTTGCGATTCGACATCCTGTCGAATACCGCTCAGCTCCCCTGCGGTTCATAACACCCTCTGAGAGCCGCCACCCTCTCCCAAGTTTGGGAGAGGGGATGAACTGCCCGGAGCCGTCAGCCCTCCCCAGAATTGGGGGAGGGTGGCGAGCCTAAGCGAGCCGGGTGGGGGCCCTCGCGTGAGGGGTGCGAGCCCGTCAGGCGCTCTGGTTGAACTCGTCGCCGTGGCCCTCCCCGCCCTCGGGGCGGACGGTCAGGTTGTTGACGACGCCGCGCACGCCGTCCGTCTCCCAGGCGTCGTCCCAGGCGTAGCGCGCCTCCAGGAAGTCGTTCACCTCGCCGCGGAGGGTCACCACGCCCTGCTCCACGTCCACGTCGATCTCGTCGGCGCGGAGCCAGCTGTCCTGGTGCAGGCGCTGCTGCACCTCGCGGCGGATCTCGTCGTCGCTCAGGCGCTCCTCGCGCGGGACCACGTACTCGCCCGGGCGCTCCCACCGGTTCTGGTGGTAGGTGGAGGGCGTCTCGTACTCGGGGTGGCGCAGGTAGGCGGCCTCGGGCATGAAGGGCTCGCGGGCGAAGTCGCCGCCGTAGCCCCGGTGCCGCTGCACCCGCTCGGAGATGGGCCCGCGGTCGTACCCCCGGGTATAGCCGCCCTGGTACTCCGCGTCGTACCGCTGCGGATACCAGCGCCGGCCCACGTTGGGACGCTGCATCCCGCCGCCGCCCCGGCCGCCGTATTCCGTCCCCTCGCGCCCGGCCCCGGGATACCCGCCGAAGCCCGGATAGTCGCCGCCGTACACGCCCCGGGCGTAGTCGCCCTCCCCCGGCTCCCAGTGGCGGCGGGTCCCCGTCCCGGAGAAGCGCCCCGCCCCCCCGTACGAGCCGCCCCATCCGCCTCTCGGCCAGACCTCGCCGCCGAGCGCATCGAAGTCGGTGTGCGGGATCTCCGCGTCCCCGCGCCCCCAGATGCGCGGGCGGCGTGCGCCCATGCCGAGCTGGTAGTTCCGGTCGTATCGCGCCATGCAGTCCTCCGTCGTTGCGGTGAACGGGCCCGCGGCTCGCGCCGGCGCACGGGGCCCGGGCGGTCCGGGGCGCGCAAGTCCCGTTCCGGCTGCGGGATCGCGCTTGATCGCCCGCGGGCGGGGGCGTAGCTTGCCCGGCGCCCTTCTCCCCGCGACCCAGGCGACCCGTGGCACACCCCCCGGCTCGGCGCTCCCCTCCCGCCCCCCTCCCTCCTTTCGCCGCCGTGCTGGCCGGCGGCGAGAGCCGGCGCTTCGGATCGCCCAAGGCGCTCGCGCGCGTCGGCGGCGCCCGCGTCATCGACCGCGTGGCCGCGGCGGCGCGCGACGCGCTGGGAGAGGTGGTGCTGATCGCCAACCAGCCGGAGATGTTCTACCTCCTCGACCTGCCGGTGCGGCCGGACGCCGTCCCCGGCGCGGGGGCGCTGGGCGGAGTCCACGCGGCGCTCCGCTGGGCCGCGGACGAGGGGCGGGCCGGCGCCCTCTGCATTGCCTGCGACATGCCCTTCCTCGCGCCGGGGCTGCTGCGCCGGCTCGCGGACCGGGCGGCGGAGGGCAGCGCGGACGCCGTCGTTCCGGAGAGCACCGGCAGGCGCGGCATCGAGCCGCTGTGCGCCTTCTATTCCGTGACCTGCCTCGCCGAGGCGGAGCGGATGCTGCGTGACGGCGAGCGGCGGCTGGTGGACCTGCTGGAGCGGGTTCGGACGGTGCGCCTCCCCCTGCAGGAGGTGCGGCTGTGGGGGGAGCCGGAGGTGTTGTTCCTGAACGTGAACACGCCCGCGGACCACACCCGGGCAGAGGAGATCGCCCGGAGCGGGAAGGAGCACGATGCGATGCGCTGAGCCACGGAGGGGACGATGAGCCGCGGACGCACGGCCGACTGGGTATCGGTCCAGGAGGCGCGGGGCACGATCCTGCGCCTGGTGGCGCCGCTCGCGCCGGAGCGGCGGGCGCTGCTGAACGCGCTGGGCTCCGTGCTGGCGGAGGACGTGGCATCCCCCGTGGACCTCCCGCCGTGGGACAACAGCGCCATGGACGGGTTCGCGGTCCGGAGCGCGGACGTGCTCGGGGCCTCGCCGGAGGCACCGCGAGTGCTGCGCGTGGTGGACGACGTGCCGGCGGGAAGCTTCCCCTCGCGCCCGGTAGGCCCCGGAGAGGCCATCCGGGTGATGACCGGGGCTCCGTTCCCCGAGGGGGCGGACGGGGTCGTGCGGGTGGAGCACACGGACGGCGCCGCCGCGGTCGGCACGCCGGAGGGCCGCGTGGAGGTGCGGTCGGACGCGGACGCGGGGAAGAACGTCCGCCGCCGGGGGGAGGACGTCCGGCGAGGCGAGGTGGTGCTCCGCGCCGGGACGCCCCTTCGCGCGGCGGAGCTCGGGGTGGCCGCATCGCTCGGGCGGGCGGAGCTGCCGGTGGTGCGGCGGCCACGGGTGGCCGTGCTCGCCTCGGGCGACGAGCTGGTGGAGGTGGAAGGGTTCGCGGAGGTGCTGGCCGGGCGCAGGATCGTCTCCTCCAATAGCTACGCGCTGGCGGCGCAGCTCGCGGAATCGGGGATTGAGGCGCAGGTGCTGGGGATCGCCGCGGACACCCCGGAGAGCCTGCGCGAGCGGCTGGAGGACGCCCGCGGGTGCGACGCGCTGGTGACCACCGCCGGAATCAGCGTCGGCGAGCACGACCACGTCCGCGCCGTCATGGAGGCGCTGGAAACGGAGGTGAGCTTCTGGCGGGTGCGGGCGCGGCCGGGATCGGCGTTCGCGTTCGGGCGGGTGGCGGGGCTGGGCGGGATCCCCTGGTTCGGGCTCCCCGGCAACCCGGTCTCCACGATGGTGACCTTCGAGGTGCTGGTCCGCCCCGCCCTGCTACGGATGTGCGGACGGCGCGCGGTCTTCCCCCCGACCGAGCCGGCGCGGCTGCGCGACCCGGTCTCCATGCAGCCGGGACTGACGCACTTCCTGCGCGTCCGCCTGGACCGTGCCGACGGCCACCTGTCCGCTTCGCTGACCGGCTCCCAGAGCTCCGGGGTGCTGACCTCCATGGCCGCGGCGGACGGGCTGCTGGTGGTGCCGGAGTCCGGCGGCGACTTCGGAGCCGGAGACACGCTATCGGTGATCGTTCTCGGCGGGGCGCCGCTGCGGGAGGAGGCGGGTTACTGATTGGTGCCCTCGTCAGAGGCGCGACTCCGTCCGCAGTCAGGCTGCGGAGCGGGAGCGATCCTTGATGATTCCCACGAGCGCCCGCAGCGCTTGGTTTACAGCTGCGGCATCGGGAAATACCTCGGCCACATCAGGGTCGAGGGGGACCAGGTTGGTGCCCCGCGCGTAGCGCTCCGCGAACTTTCCCCGCTCGCCGCGCTGCAGTTCCTCGGCCGTGAAATCGTACTCCTCGCGCAGTTCGTCAGCTTCGGGTCTGGCGCTCATACGTCCTCCTCTCTCGTGAAGTCATCAGCCGCGCGCTGATGATGCGCACGGTGTCGCCGCGCTCGGTGAGAGCAACGACGAGATAGCGGCCAGCGGTAGATTGGCCCAGCAGCAGAAGCCGTTCCTCCTCTAAAAGGCTGTTGAAGAAGGGGGCCTTCGGAGGCGGCACCGAGTCGACGGCAGGATTGGCCGTGGAGAGGGCACGCAGCGGCGGCTCCGCGGGAGGCGTAACAGAGGAGGCAAGGCTGGTACGGAGCACAGGCGGGATG
>DASYWD010000022.1 GCA_035936415.1 Longimicrobiaceae bacterium | reverse complement strand
CCCCCCCCCCCCGATTGCATGGAAGGATACGGAGCTTATGTGCCCGCCTGTTAAGCCTGCACAGGCTTAACACACCCCTGCGGAGTTTTCGTCAAGTACATACTTCCGAAAGCCATTGAGTAGAGCGCGCGGATGCTCCCCTCGCTGAGCGGATGACGCGCTGCATAGTCCGCGACCGCGCTCAGCAGAGCCGCAGAGTCGGCCAGTTGAGAGAGCGAGGGTAGGGGATGCGGTTGAAACACGACCCGGCAGCCCGATCGAGGAGCAGGCCTGTCGGAGAGCAGGTGAATGGAGCGGTCCATACCCACGGTCGCCGTACTACAGGCGCTCAGGAGGAGGATCGTGACGATGGAGAGGCTGCGCATGGAGGAGCGTGCGAAGGGGACGGAGGGATCACGCGCAGAGAGAATGGTCTGTTTCGAGGCGGCTGTCAAGGGAAATTTTATCGGTACATTCGCTCGCTGTTCAAGTCCAAACGGGCGAACGGAATGCCGGGGATGCATCTAAAAGGCCGCCGGCTGCATGTAGCCCGCAGTGCGGTCGTTATGCGCGCGCACTGCCCCACAGGGCCGGGTCGAAGAGGCCGGAAACGAGGTCGATGCGCAGCTTGCCGGGAATCAGAGCGTACTCCGCCCAGGTCTCCGGCGGGCGTGCGGAGCCGTCGGGATTGGTCCAGGTGACGGTCTGCTTGAAGCGCAGTGTGCGGTACCACTGGCCGTGTAGCGCGCGTGCATGGCGCGGATGAGAGACGGCCCGTTCACGATTTGCGGCTCACCGGGGGACGTGCTGAGCGACACGAAGATACAGGGCAACTCGTTCGACGCGAACGCGCCGGAGATTCACCGACGAGTTCGGGACCGTAGCTCGGAAAAGACCCCAGAGCCTGGTCGAACGCCCCTCGCCACGGCGCGAGGGGCACCACCTCACGGTTCAGCGGCTGACGTCGAGGATGGAGTGGTACAGGCGCCCCTCTTTGCCGCGGCCCGAGCGCCACACCAGATGGATGCGGTCCTCCGCGTCGATGGCCGCGGCCGGCCCGTCGAAGTTCTCGCCCGCGGGTCGAGCGTCGACCACCGACCAGGCGCCCTTGTCGAACCGCGCCTGCCCGAACCCCGGGACTCCCCGTACCTCGCCGCCGGCATGGATCAGGTGTGCCCGGTTGCGGCTGTCGATGACCACCACCTGGTTCGGGTAGAGCGAGCTGCCGGGAGGAAGCACCTGCGCGGGGGCGGACCACGTCGTCGCGCTTTCCGAGATCGAATGGCGCAGCGTCCCGTCCACCCAGAAGGCGTGGATGCTGCCCCTGCGATCGTCGACGTTGAGCCACGTCATCCTTCCACCGGGCACCGGGTCCTGCCAGCGCCCGTCGCGGAACCGCAGCGCCTTCTGGACCTTGTCCCCGGTGTCGTTGTAGAGCGCCACCAGCCCGGAGGCGCCGGACCTGTGCAGGCTCACCCCCCCGAACAGGTGCGTCCCGACCCGGAAGCGCTGCGAGACCCATGAAGCGCCGTCCTGCACCAGGAAGCGCGCCTGCGTACCGGCGTGCAGGTCGTACTGCTGCTGCGTCTCCTCGAACAGCAGGTGCACGCGGCCGTCGGAGCCCGTCGCCGCGGCGACACCGTTCGGCGGGGGACCGTGTCCTCCACGGGTCTGGTGCAGCGTCTCCGCGGCCGACCACCCGGCCGTGCCTCGGCTCCGGTGGCGAACAGCGAAATCCCAGTGAAACGCATCCCCCCGGATGTGCCGCGCCTCGCCCCAGATCACGTGCAGCCGGCCCGCGCCATCCCGGGCGAGGGCCCCGTACAGCCGAGCCCCCGGCTCTCCCACGGCCACGGTCTCCGGTGCGGACCACGCGCCCGCCCGCCACGTCCGCAGGGCGAGGCTTTCCACACTGACGGCGGGATCGACCCCGCTCCCGTCGGACCACCGGTCCCACTGGTCGTGGGCGTGCGTCAACAGGTACAGCTCCGTGCCATGTGCGACCAGCACGGCGGGCCACGGTCGAACGGCGCCGTCGGGAATCTCCGCCGGTACGGACCAGGCGGCTGCCCGGAGAGGGGGATCGGTCGGTCCTCCCCTTTCACAGCCGGAGACCGCCAGCCCGGAGAGGACGAGAAGGAGCCCGGTCAGCGGAGGATTCAGCCATTTCGACATCGTGCTCTCCGGGAGGGAGGTGGAGGTGGGCTCGATGTGGACCCGTTCGCGACGCGCGGCGTGGAGCCGCTTCGGCTTGGTAGAAGTCGCAATATGCACTGCCCTATCCTCTCCCGGAAGGCTCTACGACACGCCCGTCCGCCGGTGGCCTCACACGACAGCGCCCCCACCGCGATCTCCGGCAGAGGCGCCGTCCCGCACTTCGCACTTCGCACTTCGCACTTCGCACTCCCGCACTCCCGCACTCCCGCACTCCCGCACCCGCCGTTCAATCCTCCCGCCGGATCCGCTCCCGCCAGAACGCCGCCGTGCTGTCCAGCGTCCCCTCCGTGAGCCGGATCCCGAGCGCCGCAAAGGGCCCGCTCCCGCCCTGGGCGAAGAAGTCCGGGTCGCGCAGGTCGCCCACGCGCCACCCGCCCTCCAGCTCGAGCTGCGGGTTGAGCCGCAGCACCAGCGACGGCGCCGCGCTCCACCGGGCGGCTCCGGTGGTCCCCTCCAGCAGCATCCGCCCGTCCAGCCGCGCCGAAAGCGAGCCGCGCACCGCCTGCCCGTAGCGCCCGCCCAGGTAGTGCGCGAAGGAGCGAAGCGAGCCCGCTCCGGCGTGTGCGTCGCCCGTGAGGCTCCAGCGTACCGCGTACCGCCCCGCCACCTCCGTCCCCGCCGCCGGAGCCCAGACCGCGTCCGCCGAGCCGATCAGGCGCTCGCCGTCGCGCGCCTGCGTGAGCACGTCGCCGCCCAGGAGCGGGTCCTCGGTACGGCGCCACTCCAGCCGGGCGAGCGCGTTCACCTCGTCCGAGCCCACGGGGCGGAGCGCGAAGCCCACCAGTGAGCGGTCGCGGCGGGTCCGGCGCTCGCCGCCCGCGCCCGGCCACGTGTCCGACGACCAGTCGTGCCGGGTGAGCAGCGCCATCGAGGGCCCCAGCGGAACGTCGCCCGCCACGTCGAAGCGGTAGCCGCTCCGGTCCTGGCCGTCGTGCACCTCGCCGCGGGCGCTGAATCGCAGCGCGCTGTCCGCGGGGAGCCACTCCAGCCCCAGCCCCGCCGACCACCGGTCGCGCTCCGGACGGGCGAAGGGGAGCGCCCGCAGCGGGTCCGCCAGCGGGGCATGGCTCAGCCCGAAGCGCCGCTCGAAGAGCGAGGTCACGGCCCACCCGCCCTGCACGTTCAGGCGCTGGCTCCACCCCATCGCCAGCGAGTGCGCGGCGCCGTCCAGCCCGGCCCGCTCCACGTCGCCCCACACCCGCCCACCGGGAAGCGACTCCACCCGGATCCCCAGCGTGCTGAACCCGTACGCGGCCGAGTCCGGCCCGGTGCGGACCCGGCGGTGCGCCCCCTCCAGCCGGACACCGGGGAAGACACGGTACGAGGCGCCCGCGCCCACGTGGTCCGGCCGCACCGGCGCGCCCTCGGGGGCGCGCACCGGGCGGCTCCCCTCCACCCAGACCTCCATCTCCGGGCTCACGCCCAGCGTCGCCTTGCCCAGCGCGGACGACGAGGCGCCCGCCGCCGCGGCCTGCAGGTCGCTGGTCAGGCCGCCCTCGGCGCGGAGCTTCCGGCCGGCGACCTCCTGCTCCGCGGTCGCGAGGGTGGAGCTGCGCTCCACGCCGTACTCGTGGAATTGCTGGCGCTCGTGGCGCAGCCGGATCGTGGAGCCGGTGGGGAGCTTCACCTCGCCGCCGACGCGCACCTCGTCGGTCGCGGACACCAGCCGCGGGTTGGCGGAGGCGGAGAAGCCGTCGCCCACGCGCAGCCACCCGGCCTCCAGCTTCGCCCGGTCGCCCGGGAGCGTCACCGACACCTCGGCCCGCCCGGCGGTGGCCGCGGAGTCCCCGGCGGAGTACAGCAGCTCCCCGGCCGCCGACCAGCGCCCGCTCCGCACCCGGAAGTCCCCGCCGAACAGGTCGGAGGACGCCGCGGCGCCGGGGAAGCCGCCCGCGAGCGTGCCCTCGCCCGCCGCGTCGTGCACGCCGAAGAGGCCGACGCCCAGCGAGTCCACCCCGCGGAGCGAGAGGAAGCGCGCCGCGTCCAGCTCCAGGCGCAGCCCGCCCACGAAGCGCGCTTCGCCGCCGGAGCGCCGCTCCACCGTGGCCACCACGAAGACCGGGTTCCCCTGCGGGTCCGCGGCGGGGACCGGGCGCTGCAGGAGCACGGCGCCGGTGAGGTAGTCCACCTGGTAGTCGGCGAAGCGCACCAGCTCCTGCCGGGCCACCACCCGCGCGGCGTTGTCGGCGGCGCGCACCTCGATCGCCACCCGCTCCGTGCCGGGGCGGATCCCCGCGCCAAGCCGGTACGGCCCCGAGCTGCCGTCGCCGCGGAGCTGCCTCTGGTCCACGGCCTGGTCGGTCACGCTCCCGAAGCCGTGCCACGCCACCGGCCCGGCGGACACCCGGCCGCTCACGCCGGTCAGCGCGCGGCGGTACGCCCCCAGCGAGCCGTCGCTCCCGAAGCCGGAGGTCCGCACGTCGCCCAGCTCCACCCAGTCGAAGCCGCGCTCCACCCGGGCGGAGAGGGCCTGCGTGGTCCCGGCCAGCGTCCGCCGCTCGCTGGCGTCGCCGAAGGTGGGGTAGCGGCCCTCGTCCAGCGGGTCGTAGCCGCGCCCGAAGAAGTCGCGCTCCGGGTCGCCGCGGCGCGAGTCCCAGCTGACGCTCACCGAGGTCTCCGCGTCCAGCGCGCCCTGCACCGTCACGGCGCCGAACGCCTCCGGCGCCGCCCCCACCCCCACCTGCGCCACCCCGGTGGCGATCAGCGGGCGGACCCAGGGGACGACGCGCAGCGGGAGCACGGCGCGCACGGGGCCGGACGCCAGCGACAGCTCGCCCGTGCCCACCTCGCGCCCGCCGCGCAGCGGCACCTCCAGCCACCCGTCCGCCCCGGTGCGGAGCTGCAGCCCCACGGAGCTGGCGTCCACGTCCGCACCCTCCACCGCGGCGCCGCGCACCTGCAGCGTCACGGTGGGGGTGTCCGCCACCGGGACCTGCCAGCGGTCCACCAGCCGCAGCCGCACCCGCTCCGCGGCGGGGGCCCCGGAATGGAGGGTGAGCGCCTTCGCCGGGAGCTCGATCGCCGCAGCGGGGCCGGAGCGGTGCACTGCCACGCTGTCCCAGCGCTCGCGCTTCCACGAGTTCAGCGTCCACACGCGGAAGCGGTGCGGGCCCGGCTCCACCTCCACCCCGATGAAGTCCCAGCTCCCGTCCGGGCGCAGCATCGCCTCCTGCACCAGCCGCTCCCCGTCGTACAGCCGCACCGGGGCGCCGGGCTCGCCGCGGACGCCCAGGTACAGGCGGTTGGTCCCGATCACCGTGCCGTCCGCCGGGGCGAAGAACCGCACTCCCGGCCCGTCCAGGAACGCGCCCCGGTCCTCCGCGGCGCGCTCCTCCGCGGTGCGCAGCGGCTCCACGCGCGGCGGGGCCTTGCGGGCGGCCTCCGCC
>DASYWD010000021.1 GCA_035936415.1 Longimicrobiaceae bacterium | reverse complement strand
CCGCCCGCTGCGCCCCCGGCCCGCGCCGCCGACGCCGCGGCGCCCGCGGGGATCCGCTTCCCCCCGGGGTGGGCCTTCCCGGTGGGCTCCGTCACGCCGGTCCGAGCCACGGGCGGGATGGTCTCCACCACCGACCGGGTGGCGAGCGAGGTGGGCGTGGAGATCCTGCGCCGCGGCGGGAACGCGGTGGACGCGGCGGTCGCCACGCACTTCGCGCTGGCGGTGGTGAACCCCGAGGCGGGGAACCTCGGTGGCGGGGGGTTCCTGGTGGTGCGCATGGCGGACGGCACGGTCGCCTCGCTCGACTTCCGCGAGGCCGCCCCGCTGCGCGCCACCCGGGACATGTACCTGGACGCGCAGGGGAACCTGACCGACCGCTCGCTGGTGGGGCACCTGGCCGCGGGGGTCCCCGGCTCTGTCGCGGGGATGTGGGAGGCGCACCGGCGCTTCGGCTCGCTCCCCTGGGCGGAGCTGGTGCAGCCCGCCGTGAACCTCGCCGAGGGGATCGTGGTGCACGAGCGCCTCGCCGGCTCGCTCCGCTCGTACGAGGAGCGGCTCCGCCGCTTCCCCGCCACTGCGGCGGTCTTCCTCCCCGGCGGACGGGCTCCCCGGGTGGGCGAGCGCCTGGTGCAGCGCGACCTGGCGGAGACGTTCCGCCGCATCGCGCGCGACGGCCGCGACGGCTTCTACCGCGGGCGCACGGCGGAGCTGGTGGAGGCGGAGATGCGGCGCGGCGGCGGGATCATGACCCGCGAGGACCTGGCCCGGTACGAGGCGAAGTGGCGCGACCCGGTGCGCTTCGACTACCGCGGCCACGAGGTGATCTCCATGCCGCCTCCCTCCTCCGGCGGGGCGACGATGGCGGAGATGCTGAACGTGCTGGAGGGGTACGACCTGCGCTCGCTGGGCTTCCTCTCCCCGGCGCACGTACACCTCTTCGCGGAGGCCACGCGGCGCGCCTACGCGGACCGCAACGCGTACCTGGCCGACCCGGACTTCGTCCCGCAGCCCACGGCGCGCATGAGCTCGGACGAGTACGCGGCCCAGCGGCGGCAGGGCATCCGCCCGGACCGCGCCACCCCGTCCGCCGAGGTGCGTCCCGGGCTGGGCGCCGCCCCCGCCGGCGCCGGGACGCGCGCGGAGGGGACGCACACGACGCACTATTCCATCATGGACGGCCGGGGGAACGCGGTGGCCGTGACCACCACGATCAACTCGCTGTACGGCAACCTGGTGACGGTGGCGGGGGCGGGCTTCCTGCTCAACAACGAGATGGACGACTTCTCGGCCAAGCCGGGGACGCCCAACCAGTTCGGGCTGGTGCAGGGGGAGGCCAACGCCATCCAGCCGGGGAAGCGGATGCTCTCCGCCATGACCCCCACCATCGTGCTGGACCCGAGCGGGAAGGTGCGCCTGGTGACGGGGACGCCCGGCGGATCCACCATCATCACCACCGTGGCGATGATGGTCTCCAACGTGGTGGACTGGAACATGGACGCCGCCACGGCCACCGCCGCCCCGCGCCTGCACCACCAGCACCTCCCCGACACCCTGCGCTACGAGCGCGACGGGCTGACGGAGGCGACCGCCGCGGCGCTCCGCGCCATGGGCCACGCCGTCGCGGAGCGCGGCGGCTACCAGGGCGACACGCAGACCATCATCGTGCTCCCGGACGGCACCCTCTCCGGCGTGTCGGACCCGCGCCGCGGCGGCGCGGCGGTGGGCGTCGCGGAGGTGCGGCGGGTGGTGCAGTGAGCCCCCGAACCGGCCCCGCTTGAGCGCGTCCGCTGCCAGGGTGTAGATTTCCCGGCGTGAGACATTTTCCTCCGGCCGCCCGCCTCCGGCTCCTGCTGGGGCTGCTCCTCCTCTTCTTCGGGGTGGACCAGTCCGTCGCGCTCGCGCAGGAGATCCGCACCGAGGGCGAGACGGGACACGCAAGGGTCGGTGCCTTCGGCGTCCGCGCCGCCCCCGGCGGCGCCCTCCCCAACGGGCCGGTCGGAGCCGCGGTGCTCCCCGCCGGGACCGCCGAGCTCCCGGAGCCGGACCTCGCCCCCCGCCCGGCCGCGGCTCCCCGGCGCCGGCCCCACGCTCCTTCCCGCAGCGCCCGCCGCCGCGAGTACCCGCGCGGCCCTCCCCGCACTTCCTGATCTATATACCGGATCCACGCGCACGCTCCCGCCCGCCGCTCTTCCGCGGAGGCGGGGATGCTCCGTGCGCGCGATCCGGCGCTCTGCCGCATCCGGACGCGACGTCGCGCGTCCCGGATACCGCGACTTCGCACCTGAAGGCATAAATGGACCAGATCTGGCTCTGGGTGGGCTTCAACGTGTTCGTGCTGGCGATGCTGGCGCTGGACCTGGGGGTGTTCCACCGGGAGGCCCATGAGGTCTCCATGAAGGAGGCGGGGGGGTGGAGCGCGTTCTGGGTGGCGCTCGCGCTCCTGTTCAACGCCGGCATCTACCACTTCATGGGCCCCCGGGAGGGGCTCGAGTTCCTGACGGGGTACCTGATCGAGAAGGCGCTCTCGGTCGACAACATCTTCGTCTTCGTCCTGATCTTCTCCTACTTCCGGGTTCCGCCCAAGTACCAGCACCGGGTCCTGTTCTGGGGGATCCTGGGGGCGCTCCTCATGCGCGGCGCCATGATCGGGGCGGGGGCGGTGCTCATCGAGCGCTTCCACTGGATCATCTACGTCTTCGGCGCTTTCCTGGTGTTCACCGGGATCCGCATGGCGACGCAGGGCGAGCCGGACATCGAGCCGGAGTCCAACCCGGTGCTGCGGCTCGTCCGCCGCTTCACCGCGGTGACCCAGGTCTACCACGGGCAGAAGTTCTTCGTCCGCGAGGCGGCGGCGCCCGGCGGCCCCCTCCAGTGGGTGGCGACGCCGCTCTTCGTGGTGCTGGTGCTGGTGGAGACCACGGACCTGATCTTCGCGGTGGACTCCATCCCCGCGATCTTCGCCGTCACCCGCGACCCGTTCCTGGTCTACACCTCCAACGTCTTCGCCATCCTGGGGCTGCGCGCGCTCTACTTCCTCCTGGCGGGGGTGATCCACAAGTTCCACTACCTCCAGCTGGGGCTCGCGGTGGTGCTGGTGTTCGTGGGGACCAAGATGCTCCTCGCGGACGTCTACCACGTTCCCATCGGGATCTCGCTGGGGGTGATCGCGCTCGTCCTCGGGTCGGCCGTCGGCGCATCGCTCCTCTTCCCCAAGCGGGCGGAGGCGCACGACCCGGTGGTGCACGACCCGCTTGCGGAGAGGTCGGAGCCGTGGACCGCTCCCGTCGACGCCGACGCCGAGGACGTGTCCGGGACCCCCAGGACGTGAGAGGCTGGCGGCGAGCACCGCTTGAACGACCCGCATGCAGCGAGCGCCCCGCCGGGAGGACCGGTGGGGCGCTCGTGCTTACGCGGCAGCAGGCCGTCGGGCGAAGGCTGCCCTCGCGGAGGAACGGTGGATTCAGGGCTCCTCCGCTCCCCCGCTCTCGGCCCCGTACCGCCCCTTCCTTTCCGCGACGCGCCGGGCGCGCTCCCCCTCCGGAGCGGTCTTCCGCGGCCGCCCGCCCCTGCGTCCGTTCTCGCGCGCGGCCGCGGCCTTGGCCGCGCTGGTCCGGCTGCCGCCCGCCCGCCCCAGCTCCCGCATCCACGCTTCCGTGCCGAACACGCCCGCCATCAGCGCCGGCACGGCGAGGTCCACGTCCAGCCCGTCCCACCGCAGCCCGTACCCGGAGGGGGTCACCTCCACCTGCTCCAGCTCCGCGGGGGAGGCGCCGCGCAGCCCCTGCCCCATCTCCGCCGGGAAGGCGAAGAGGCAGCCGTTGCGCAGCTCCACCTCCACGCGTCCGCGCTCGTGGTCGTAGCGGGCGCGGATCGCCCGGGGCTCGGATGCGTCCGCGGCCCGCCCCGCCTCCTCCGCCCGCGCGTACTGCAGGGCGAGCTCCTCGTCCGTTGCCGGGGTCCAGCTACGCGTCATGGTACTCCCTCCACCTCGCGAGAAAGGTCTCCTGCCGCTCCTCCACGATCCGGACCGCCCGCTTCGCGTCCGGCATCCGCATCCCCAGCACCAGCAGGAGCGACGGCGGCGTCTCCGCGTCGCCGATCAGCACCTTCACCTCTCCGTCGGCGTTGAACACGTGGACGTGCGGAGGCCCGTGCTCGCGGTCGCCGGGGTAGATCACCACGCGGAACCCGCCGTCACGGTGGATCGTGACCATCCGAGAATAACCTATCGCTTGGGTTGACGCAAGCTTTCTGACCCTCGCGTTCCATCACGTCTCGTGCTGCACCCGCACCGGCGCGCCCAGCCGCACAGTGGCCCTGGAGCCGGCGGGGACCACCGCGTCCACGTCCGAGGTGCCCATGACCACGGCCGTTCCCGCCGCTGCTCCGACCGCGGCTCCCGCCACGGTGGCCCGGGTGCTCTTCCCCAGCACGCGCCCGACCACCGCACCCACCGCGGCGCCGCCCGCCACCTTGGCCGCCTTCTCGGCGTTGCTGTCGCGGGTCACCGTACGCACCGCGGGCGGCGTGGCGAGCGTGGCCTCGATCGGGTACGTCTCGCCGCCGTGCGAGATTGAGGTGAAGGCGATCCCGATGCGCGCCTCCTCACCGGCGCGCCCGGAGGGCCGCACCTCCGTGATGCGGCCGGTCACCGACGCGCCCGCGGGGATCACGGTGCTTCCGTCCGCCGCGACGAGCGGCTCCTCCAGCGTGGCCGTGAAGGTCTCGCCCACCACGGCGGTGCGGGTGCTCAGCTCCCGGTCGATGCGGACCGCGAAGGTGGTCCCCGCGGGGGCCGTGCGGGTGACGAAGCGCGGAGCCGCGGGCTCCGGGTCGCGCGCGGGCTCGGCCGTCCGGGCGGGAGCCTCGGGGCGCTGCGCCGGGC
>DASYWD010000020.1 GCA_035936415.1 Longimicrobiaceae bacterium | reverse complement strand
GCCGAAGGCCGCCAGGGCGAGCGTGCAGCCGGCGACGGCGCCCGCCGCGACTGCGCCGCCCCGCCAGCCGCCATGGTAGGCCAGCAGGAAGGCGGGGACCAGCGCGAGCAGCCAGAGCGCGCCGAGCGCCGGGCCGGCCCGCTCCGGGAGCATCAGGGGGAGCAGCGCGAGCGCGGCTGCGCCGAGGGGGAGCAGGAAGCGGGGGGCCGAGCGCGGCTGCGGAGACGGCCCCGCCCGGAGAAGGTCCCGCAGGCGCCGCGGCCAGCGCGCGGCCTGGGCGTAGTCGCCGCCAGCCGCCGAGGCGAGCGCGGCCCCGGCACCGGGGAGGCGCGGAGGCGCGGAAGGGCTGAGATGTCGGGTTCGCACGATGCAGGAGTTCGGGCAGTTGTCCTGTGCCGCGGCATCGGTCTGCCCAGCCGTGCGCCCGCCCGTCGGACAGGGGGGGCGCACGCGGACGCGTGCTGCAGCTTCGGCAGCCGGACGGTCTCGGGGAGACTCCTGGCTTTGCGGCCCCGCCTCGCGACGGGTGTGCTCTTGTCGGCCGTGCCTGTCCCGCGCCCGGAGGCGGTGCCTCAGGGACGCGCCGTCATCCTGCATCGTGGCAAGATCCGAGCCCGTGCTGTCCTCCTGGGGAGCGCATGAAAGTGGACGGGGTCCACCCCGGGGGCGGCCGCCCCCGCCGCCCCTGGACGTCTCACCGCTGGCTCCCGCGCTCCACCCGCAGTCCCAGCCGGAGCCCCGTCCCGGAGGAGCCGGGGGCGAGGACCGGCTTCATCCGCAGTGCGCCGGCCGCGCCGCGGCGGGCGTACAGGTACGCCTCGGCGGCCCCGGCCAGGGTGATGGCGGCCGCGGCGCCGATCCCCACTCCCAGGCTCGGGCGCTCGGTGGCCCGGTAGCTGTACTCGTAGGGGTTGCCGAACGGGTCCTGCGCCGTCGCCGTCCGGGTGACCTCCTCCTGCCGGAACGCGGCGTACAGCGCCGTGCCGACGCCGGCGAGCACGGCTGCACCCAGCGCGGGACGCCGGGTGTGGAACTGTCCCAGGCCGGGGACCGCCAGGCCGCGCGCCAGGCTTGCCGTGGGGGAGAAGACGGCCACGGGGCGCCGGAGCGCCCGGATCGTCTCCCGTACCCGATCCGCGTCCGCCGCGCCGGGGCTCAGCCGGAGGTAGCTCTCCAGCTCCGCCGCGGCGCGTGCCTCGTCCTGCCGCCCCAGGAGCGCGAGCGCGCGGTTGAAGTGCGCCTCCGGCCACTCCGGGCGGGCCCGGAGCGCGACGGAAAAGGCCGCCTCCGCTTCCGCGTACGCCCCGCGGTCCAGCCCCAGGAGCCCCTCCCGGAAGCTCCCCATCGCGCGGTCGGCGGCCTCGTCGCGCCGGGGCGCCAGGCGGGCGACGCGCGCCGCCACCTCGGGCGCGTCGGGCGATTCCGGGGCGAGAGCGAGGTAGCGGCAGAACTCCACCGCCGCCTCCGCGGGCTCGCCCAGGTCCTCGTGCAGGCGGGCGAGCCGGTACGCCACGGCGGGGTCGGTGGAGTCGAGCGCGGCGGCCCGGCGGAAC
>DASYWD010000019.1 GCA_035936415.1 Longimicrobiaceae bacterium | reverse complement strand
GGAGCCCCGGGGGGGGCGTCGTCTCGGAAGGGCGCGGGCGGCTACTTCTCCAGCTCCTGGGCCAGCCTCTCGCGCAGGCCGTCCAGCCAGACGGGGCGGGGCGCCTGCGAGCGGCCGTAGAACGACTCCAGCAGCTCCACGAAGGGACCCACGGACTCGCGCCGGAGCCCGCCGGGGAGGTCGCGCAGCAGCACGCCCGCGGCGATCGCCGCCACCGTCGGGTCGGGCGGCGGGGCAGTGCTGCGGGCCTGCTCGCGCACGAACCAGTCCGCGAGCTTGCGCCGGTTGGCCTCGTAGGGCGACGCGCCGTCCAGGAACTTCTTCAGCCCCATGGGGCTGAGCCCGATCCGGTACGCGACCTGGCGCAGGGAGGTCTCCTGCACGCGCAGCTCGGCCGTCTGCCGGATCTGCTCGGTGCTGGGGGGCTCCCGCCGCTTCAACGGGCCCTCCTGGTCAGGGGGCGCCCGCCGCGGTGTAATTTCTGTTTACTTTCTCTCGTTTTACACTCGCAAGTGTAGGGGTCTCGCCCCGGCCTGGCAAGGCCCGCCCGGCCGGGGGCGTTGCCTGGGTCCGGAAACCGGCTACGTTTCCACCCTGCGGCCCCGCCGCGCCGCCCCGGACACCGCGACCGAGACCCGATGCTCCGACTCCGCACCCTCGCGCTCCTGGTCCTGCTCCCGCTCGCGGCCGCTCCCGCCGTGCGCGCGCAGCAGGGCTCCTTCACGCTCCGGACGCGCCCGGAGCGCACGGACCACCGCGAGACCAGCCGCTACGACGAGGTGGTGGCCTTCCTGGAGGCGGCCGAGCGCGCCGCGCCGGGGATGCTGCACCTCACCACCTTCGGCTACAGCTTCGAGGGACGCCCCCTCCCGCTGGCGGTCTGGGGGCGCGTGGCGGACGCGAGCCCGGAGGCGGTGCTGGCCTCCGGGAAGACGCGCGTCTACGTGCAGGGGAACATCCACGCGGGCGAGGTGGAGGGGAAGGAGGCCACGCTGCAGCTGGTGCGGGACCTGGTGAACGGCCGGCACGCGGAGTGGGCGGACTCGCTGGTGCTCCTGCTGGCCCCCATCTACAACGCGGACGGGAACGAGCGCGTCAACCTGGTCAACCGGCCGCGCCAGCACGGGCCCGTGGGGGGGATGGGGCAGCGCCCCAACGCGCAGGGGCTGGACCTGAACCGCGACCACACGAAGCTAGACTCGCCGGAGGCGCGCTCGCTGGCAGGGATGATGAGCCGCTATGACCCGCATGTGGGACTAGATCTCCACGCCACCAACGGGACGTATCACGCGTATCATCTCACGTATGCCCCTCCGCTCCATCCCGGCACCCACCCAGCCATCACGGAACTGCTGCGGAGTGAGTGGCTCCCGGAAATAACTCGCCGGATCCACGAGAAGGAGGGATGGGACATCTACCACTACGGGAACGTTCCCTCTGCAGAATCGCCCTGGGCAGCGGCAAGGGGGGCGGAGCGAGGGTGGTACACCTTCGACCATCGCCCCCGCTTCAACAACAACTATCTCGGGCTGCGTAACCGCTTCGCCATCCTGAGTGAGGCGTATGCTTACCTCCCGTTCAAGGAGCGGATTGAGGTTACCCGGCGGTTCGTAGAGGAGGTACTTCGCTGGACCTATGCGCACGCTTCGCAGGTCCGGCGGATCACCGAGGAGGTGGATCGTGCCTCAGTGGTGGGGGATTCGCTCCCGGTGCGCGCACGGGTCCAGCGGACCGGTCCTGTGGAGATCCTGATGGGCGAGGTGCGGGAGGAGCGGAATCCCTACAGTGGTGAGCCGATGTTGCGCCGACTGGAGGTGCGCCATCCCGAGAGAATGCCACAGTTCATCCATTTCGAGGCCGCGGAGATGGAGAAGGCTCCCCGTGCCTATCTCGTCCCCGCCACATTGGACAAGGTAGTGGAGCAACTCGCTGGGCACGGCGTCCGTTATTGGGCTCTGGAACGCCCAATCCGGATCCATGTAGAGGAGTTCGATATCGACTCCACACGGGTCGCCGAGCAGTCCTTCCAGGGGCACCAAGAGCGGACCGTGTGGGGCGCCTACCAACGAGTGGATCGAGAGGTCCCGGCAGGGACACTGGTGGTACCGATGGAGCAGCCGCTGGGGCGGCTCGTCTTCACCCTACTGGAGCCCCGTTCTGACGATGGATTCCTGAACTGGAATCTAAAAGGCTGTTGAAGAAGGGGGCCTTCGGAGGCGGCACCGAGTCGACGGCAGGATTGGCCGTGGAGAGGGCACGCAGCGGCGGCTCCGCGGGAGGCGTAACAGAGGAGGCAAGGCTGGTACGGAGCACAGGCGGGATG
>DASYWD010000018.1 GCA_035936415.1 Longimicrobiaceae bacterium | reverse complement strand
CCTGGCGGCGCTCGTGCACGCGGCGGCCGGGCGCGCAGCCCCCTCCGCCCTGGCGGCGGCCGCGGGCGGGTCGGATGGGTGAGATCCACCTGGTGACCGGCGAGTACCCGCCGCAGCCGGGCGGCGTGGCGGACTACACCTGGCTGGTGGCCGCGGGGCTGGCTGAGGCGGGGGAGGAGGTGCACGTGTGGTGTCCTCCCGCCGACGGGCCGGCGCCCGAGGCGCCCGGCGTGACCGTTCACCGCGAGCTGGGGACGTTCGCCCCCGGGGACCTCGCCCGCGCCGGCCGGATGCTGGATCGCTTCCCGGCGCCGCGGCGGCTGGTGGTGCAGTGGGTGCCGCACGCGTACGGCTACCGGTCGCTCAACGTGGGCTTCTGCCACTGGCTGCGCAGCCGCGCTTCGGCCGGGGACCGGGTGGACTTCATGGTCCACGAGCCGTCGCTGGGCTTCGCGCGGTCGGTCCGGCACAACGCGGCGGCGCTCGTCCACCGCTGGATGACGATCGTCCTCCTCCGCGCCGCGCGCCGTGTCTGGGTGGCCGCCCCGGAGTGGGAGCGGCGCTGGCGCCCGTACACGCTGGGCCGGCGGGTGCCGTTCGCCTGGCTCCCGATCCCGGCAAACGTCCCCGTCCAGGACGATGCGGCGGCGACCGCCGCGCTGCGGGCGCGCTTCGCTCCCGCGGGAGGAGCGCTGCTGGGGCACTTCGGGACGTACGGGCGGGACATCGCCGGGCTCCTGACGGCCGCGCTCCCGCGCATCCTGGCGGACGAGCGGCGGGGCGTGCTGCTCATGGGGCGGGGCGGGGAGGCGTACCGCGAGGAGCTGCTGGGGGCGCACCCCGGGCTGGAGGGGCGGGTGCATGCAACCGGGGGTCTCCCCCCGGAGCGGCTCTCGCTTCATCTGGGCGCCTGCGACCTCCTGCTCCAGCTCTACCCGGCCGGGGTGAACACCCGCCGGGGGAGCATGATGGCGGGCCTGTCGCACGCCCTCCCCATCGTCGCCAACGACGGGGGCGACACGGAGGACCTCTGGCGCGCGAGCGGCGCGGTGGGGCTCGTCCCCGTGGGGGACGTGGAGGCGCTGGTGGGGCGGGTGGACGCGCTCCTCGGGGACCCGGAGGAGCGGCGCCGCCTGGGGGCGGCCGCGGGAGAGCTCTACCGGTCGCGGTTCGACGTACGCCACACCGTGGCTGCGCTTCGTGGTACCAACTGAAACGGAAGCTGATGCGGATCGCGGTCGCCAACTGGAGCCGGCGCGAGGCGGGAGGAGCCGAGCGGTACCTCGCGCGCGTGATCCCCGCCCTCCGCGACGCCGGGCACGAGGTCGCGCTCTTCTGCGAGATGGACGCGCCGCTGGACCGCGGCCCCATCCCGCTCCCCGAGGGCGCCCCGACGTGGTCGGTGGAGGAGCTGGGGCTCGCCGGCGCCCTCGACGCGCTGCGCGGGTGGCGCCCCGACGTCGTCTTCAACCAGGGGGTGTTCACCCCCGAGGTGGAGGAGGCGCTCCAGGGGGTCGCGGACTGCGTCTTCTTCGCCCACGGCTACCTGGGCACCTGCATCAGTGGAGCGAAGTCGTTCAAGCGGCCCGTCGTCACGCCGTGCGACCGGCGCTTCGGCTGGGAGTGCCTGCTGCACTACTACCCGAAGCGGTGCGGCGGGATGAGCCCGCTCACCATGCTCCGCGACTTCCGGGCCCAGCGCGGGCGGCGCGACCGGCTGGGCGGGTACCGCGCCATCGTGACCAATTCGGCGCACACACAGTCTGAGTTCGCGAGGTACGTGGACGACCCGTCCCGGGTGCACGCGGTCCCCCTTCCGGTGTACACGGCTCCGGCTCCCGTGGAAGCGGCCCCCCGGGGCGCGGCGGACGACGGACCCTGGCGGCTGCTCTTCCTGGGTCGGATGACCTCGCTCAAGGGAGGAGACGTCCTGCTCGACGCGCTCCCGGCCGCGGCGGCGGCGCTCGACCGGCCGCTCCACGTCACCATCGCGGGCGACGGACCCGACATCGCCGCGTGG
>DASYWD010000017.1 GCA_035936415.1 Longimicrobiaceae bacterium | reverse complement strand
CTGCGACTTCGCGGGGCGGGCCTTCGGCTCGGACGCGGAGCTGGCGCGCCTCCTGGGGGTGGACCGCAGCCGCATCACCCGCTGGCGCCAGGGCGACCTCCCCGACCCCGCGAACGCGGACCGGGTGGTGGGGATCGACGCGGTGGTGGAGCTGCTCTCCGGCTTCCTCGACGAGCGCAGCATCCCCAAGTGGCTCTACGGGACCAACGCGCACCTGGGCGACCGCCGCCCGGTGGACGTGCTCGTCTCCGGCCGCCTCTCCGAGGTGATCGCCGCCATCGAGGCCGAAAAGAGCGGCGCCTACGGCTGATGTCCGCGCCCGCGTCCCCGCTCTGGCGCGTCTTTCCCTGGGACCCCGCGGCGGCCCCGGGGGAGCCCTTCTCCGCCGCCTTCATCCCCCGGGCGCAGGGGAGCGGGCGCTTCGACCTCCCCTCCACCCCGGTCCTGTACCTGGCCGAGTCCCCCGGGCACGCCGTGGCCGAGAAGATCCAGCGCTTCCGGGGGCAGGAGCTGGAGCCGTGGGACCTCGCCGAGTTCGGGCGGACCCTGGCGCTGGTGGCGGTGGATCTCGCCCCCGACCTGGCAGCGCGGGTGGCGGACCTGTGCGACCCCGCCGTGCTTCTGGAGCACGGGATCCGGCCGGACCAGGTGGCGGCGCGCTCCCGCGAGACCACCCGCGGCGTGGCGGACGCCCTCCACGCGCGGGGGCGGGCGGGGATCCGCTGGTGGTCCTCCATGGGGGGGGAGTGGCACGCGGTGACCCTCTTCCCGGACCGGGTCGCGGAGGGCGCCCTGCGCTGGGGGGAGCCGGAACCGCTCTCGCTCGTCCACCCCGCCGTGCGGGACGCGGCGGACGCCCTGATGATCCGGAGGAGGGGATGACACCCGCGACACGACCGGCCCCGCCGGAGCAGGGACAGCGCGAGATCGACGCGTCGCGCCGGATGATGCAGGTCACGGAGCGCGAGCTGCAGCGCATCCTCCTGGACATCCACGACGGGCCGGTGCAGCACATGTACGCCGCGCTCTCGCAGCTCGACCTCCTCCGGCGCGCCCTGGAGGGGTCCGGGCCGCTGGGCGGCGAGGTGCAGGACCGGCTGGGCCGGATCCGCTCGCTCCTGGAGGGCGGGCTGAACGAGGTGCGCTCCTTCATCGGCGCCTTCCGCCCGCCGGAGTTCGAGGCGCGCGAGCTGGTGACGCTCCTGGAGGGGCTCGCCCTGCAGCACGAGTCCATGACGGACACGCGCATCGACCTGGAGGTGCGCGGCTCCATCCCCCGCATCGCCCTCCCGGTGAAGATCGGGCTCTACCGCGTCCTCCAGGAGGGGCTCTCCAACGCCTACCGCCACGGCGGCGCGGACCGCGTACAGGTGCGCCTGCGCCGGGTCCGGCGCGGCGGGGAGCCGCACCTGCGCATGAGCATCGCCGACAACGGCCACGGCTTCGACTCGCGGGCCCCGGTGCCGGAGAAGCACTTCGGGCTCCAGGGGATGCGCGACCGGGTGGAGATGATCGGCGGGACGTTCCGCATCCGCAGCGCCCCGGGCCGCGGGGCGACGGTCGCCGTGGAGGTCCCGCTGGAGCCGCCCGCCCCATGAGCACCATCCGCATCGTCCTGGCCGACGACCACGAGCTGGTGCTGGAGGGGCTGCGCTCGCTGATCGAGGCGGAGGGCGACCTGCAGGTGGTGGCGACGGCCACCACGGGCGAGCAGCTCCTGGAGGCGGTGCGCCGCCACGCGCCCGACGTGGCGGTGCTGGACCTGGAGATGGGGGAGCTGGGCGGCCTCCGCTGCCTGGAGCTGATCCGCGAGCGGCACCCCCGGGTGCGGGTGCTGGTGCTCACCGCGTACAGCGACGGCGAGTCCATGCGCGCGGCGCTGGAGGGAGGCGCGGCGGGGTTCGCGCTCAAGACGGAGCCGCCGCAGCAGACGGTGGCCTCCATCCGCCAGGTACACCGCGGGCACCTGGTCTTCCCGCTGGCCGCGCGGCGCTGGCTCCTGCGCGGCGGCGCCCCCAGGAGCCGGGGCAGATCACGGAGCGCGAGAAGGAGATCCTGGCGCTGGTGGCCGAGGGGCTCACCAACGCGCAGATCGCCCAGCGCCTGCGGGTGAGCGACAACACGGTGAAGTTCCACCTCCAGAACCTGTACCTGAAGTTGAACGTGCGGAACCGCACCGAGGCCGCCGCCTTCTACCTGCGGGAGCACGCGGCGCGGCGGGGGGGGTGAACGGGGCGCCCGGGGAGCGCCCGCGTCCGCCGCTCTGGACCTCTCCCACCCCGCGCCAGATATTGGAGGGCTCGTGCCGGCCTCTCCGCCGGACCGTGCTTCTCACCCGTCCGTCGCCGCACCGTGGAAGCCCCCCCCACCCCCGCACCCCCGCCGGTAGAGCCGCCGGCGCCCCCGCCCGAAGACACCGGGCTCTGGAGCGCCGTGCGCGAGGCGCTGCGCGGCTCGCAGCGCGACTACACGCAGGGCCCCGTGGGCCGGAGCGTCCTGGTGCTCTCCGTCCCCATGATCCTGGAGATGCTCATGGAGAGCATCTTCGCCGTGGCGGACGTCTTCTTCGTCGCCAAGCTGGGCGCGGACGCCGTGGCGACCGTGGGGCTCACCGAGGCCATGCTGGCGCTGGTGTACACGGTGGCGATGGGGCTGGGGATCGGCGCGACGGCCACGGTGGCGCGGCGCATCGGCGAGGGCGACCCGGACGGCGCCGCCCGCGCGGCGGTGCAGGCCATCCTCCTGGGGCTGGGGCTGTCGCTGGTGATCGGCGTGGCCGGGGTGGCCCTGGCGCCGCGGCTCCTGGCGCTGATGGGCGCCTCGCCCGGGGTGATCGAGCAGGGGACCGCGTTCACCCGCGTGATGCTGGGCGGGAACGCGGCGATCCTGCTCCTCTTCCTGGTCAACGCCATCTTCCGCGGGGCGGGCGACGCGGCCGTCGCAATGCGCGTGCTCTGGATCGCCAACCTCATCAACATCGCCCTGACCCCCTGCTTCATCTTCGGGCCGGGGCCCTTCCCGGAGATGGGGGTCACCGGCGCCGCGGTGGCCACCACCATCGGGCGCGGGACCGGGGCCCTCCTCGCGCTCTCGTACCTGGTCCGCCCCGGCGGGCGCATCACCGTCGGGCGGCGGCACCTGGCGCTGCAGCCGGAGCTCCTCGCCCGCATCGTGCGCCTTTCCGCCTCCGGCGCCTTCCAGGTGCTGGTCGGCACGGCGAGCTGGATCGGGCTGGTGCGCATCATCTCCACCTTCGGGAGCGCGGCGCTGGCGGGGTACACCATCGGCATCCGCATCGTCCTCTTCGCCCTCCTCCCCTCGTTCGGGATGAGCAGCGCCGCGGCGACCATGGTGGGGCAGGCGCTGGGGGCCGGGAAGCCCGAGCGCGCCGAGCAGGCGGTGTGGAAGGCCGGCTTCTACAACCTGTGCTTCCTGGGGACGGTGGGGCTGGCCTTCGTGCTCTTCGCCGACCCGCTGGTGCGCCTCTTCACCGACGATCCGGCGATCATCCCCTACGGCGCCGACTGCCTGCGCATCGTGGCCGCGGGGTTCCTGTTCTACGCCTACGGGATGGTGCTCACCCAGTCGTTCAACGGCGCGGGCGACACCTGGACGCCCACCGTGCTCAACCTGTTCGTGTTCTGGCTCTGGGAGATCCCGCTGGCGTACGTGCTCGCCGTCCCGCTGGGGCTGGGGCCGCGCGGGGTGTTCCTGTCCATCACCATCGCCTTCTCGACCCTGGCCGTGGCGAGCGCGCTGATGTTCCGCCGCGGGCGCTGGAAGACACGCGTGGTCTGACCTCCAACCCTGGCCTCCGAACCCCGATGTCCGTCCCCTCCATGACGCCCGAGCGCACCCTCCGGCTCGTCCGGCACCCCGGCGCCGACGCGTTCCTCGACGACGCCCGGCCGGAGCTGGAGCAGGACGAGCCGCTCCACGGCCTGATCCTCGGGGTGGCGGCGGGGCTGCGCTCGGTACCCGCGGCAGCGCTGCCGCCGTACTTCGCCACGGTGCGCGACCGGGCGGGGCTCGCGCTCGCGGCGGTAATGGCCCCGCCCTACCCGCTGGTGCTGGCGAGTGGCCGCCGCGACGCGGGCGACGCGCGGGTCGCGCT
>DASYWD010000016.1 GCA_035936415.1 Longimicrobiaceae bacterium | reverse complement strand
GCCCACGGGGCGGGCACGCCGACGGGGGGCCGCCGCGTCCTCCGCGCCCCCGGCGCGGGCGAGCAGGCGCGCGCGGACCTCCTCCTGCCGCTCCGCGTCCATGGGGCGCGGCTGCGGAAGGTAGAGGGCGGCGAGGAGCTCGTCCTGCACCGCGGCGAGTGAGCGCGAGCACTCGCCGCACGCCCGCAGGTGTGCGAGCAGCGCGTCGCGCTCGGGCCCCGCGAGCGTGGCGAGGATCCCCTGGACCCGGTCGTGTTCGGGCGGGTTCGACGTCAATGAGCTGCCTCTTTCAGGACGGACAATCGCTCCCGGAGCTTCCGGAGCGCGAGCCGTGCCCGGGTCTTGATCGTTCCCAGGGGCTGGCCGGTGTGCGCCGCGATCTCCGACTGGCTCATACCCCGGAAATACGCCAGCTCCATCGTTTCGCGCTGGTCCGAGGGGAGGGTGTCCAGCGCCAGCGCCACCAGGTCGCGCCGCTCCGCCGTCTCGGCGCCCTGCAGGGGATCGCCCTCCGCCGCAACCGCCAGGAGCGCGCCGGGCGCCGCGGGCGATTCCGTCTCCCGCACACGGCGGCGCGCCCGCACCCGGTCCAGCGCCCGGCTCCGCGCGATCATCGCCAGCCAGGTGGAGACCGCGCCCCTCCCCTCCTGGTACCTCCCCGCCTGCCTCCACGCCTGCCAGAACACCTCCCCCACCACCTCCGCCGCATCGTCCGGGTTCGCCACCGCCTGCGCCGCCACCGAGTGCACCAGCGTGCTCCAGCGGTCGTAGAGCGCCGCCAGCGCCGCCTCGTCGCCCGCGGCCATGCCGCGGACCAGCGCGCGGTCGTCGGCGGGCCCCGGAGGCAGGCGCCCGGAGCGCTCCGCTGTCGGGGACCCTGTTGAAGTATACGCGGGGAACTGCGCAGTTGGATCCATGAATGTAGGCGCTCAGCGGGTCCCGGACAACTCGGGACACACCTTATGCAAGCGCCGCACCACGGGGGAGCAGAGAGTGCGCCGGAGGGAAGCTGAACCGGCCGAGCGGGGCGCGCGCACCCCGCCCGGCCGACGGACCATAGCCTCACCCGTGCCCGCCGGACTCGGTTGGCGGGGGTAAGGGTCGGGGTTCTCGGCTACGGCCGCGCTGCCGAAAAGCTGTCGTTCACCCGCGTACGCCGCGGGCAGGGACCTCGTACTGGTAGGGCTGGAACTCGCACCCGGGCCGGACCGGGATGTAGATCACGTCCGGCGTGCCCGTGGCAGTCGCGTCCGCGAAGACGCCCACGCCCTGGTGCTCCCCGATGCGCCTCACGTCGGTCGGCGAGACCACGCGCGGCAGGCCGAACTTCACGTAGCGCCGACGGTTCATCATGATCGGCTCGTTGTTGATGAACCAGGTCGCGCCCGCCGCGTAGGCCGGAGCCGTGGCCGGGAAGGCCATCGAGAAGCGCTGGCCCGCCACCATGGTGTCGCCCGTGGCCGGGTTGTACATCGCCTCCACCTCGCGCAGCGCGGTCCCCTCGACCACGCACACCCGGATCGTCTGCATCGCGGGCGCGGCCGGCGGCGGCGGGGGCGGCGGAGCGACCACCGGCGGCAGCGGGGCCACCATCGGCGCGCCGCCGAACTCCCCGAAGGCCGCCTTGATCCCCAGGACCAGGCGGGGAGTCACCGCGTAGCGGTCGTTCGCCACCCGCGCCGTGCCTCCCGTGGGGACGCGCACCGGCGGCACGAAGGCGTCGCCCACGTGGACCGGCGAGTCGTAGATGTGGGCCGCCGCCTCGAAGAACACCCCCAGGTTGGCCGTGAGCGAGACCACGTCACCGCCGATGCCGACCACCCCCTGCCCGACGGAGGCGAACTCCGGGTCGTAGGTGAGGCATGCGCCCTCCCGCAGGAGCCGCGGCTGGCAGACCTCTCCGCGTGGCCCCGTCTCGCCCGCGAGGTTGCTGGTCAGCCCGCCGCCGCCCGCCCAGCCGTACAGGTTGCTGGAGAGCGTCGAGAGCAGGGGGAGCCCCGGCAGGCGGAAGATCAGGCTCAGGTCGTAGAAGTAGTTGTTCAGCACGTAGCCGCTGTCGTCGCCCCCGTTCCCAGTGCCGCCGCCGTCGTTGCCGGCCTCCGGCAGGTCGGAGGGCATGTACGCGCCGTGGAGGCGCAGGCCGAAGTTCGGCGTCGCCCAGTAGGTGGCGTTCGCCCCGAAGATGGGCGCGAAGCCGATGGCGAAGCTCTCCTCCTCTCCCGTCGCGGTGAAGGTGCCGCCGGACACCGTGCCGGACTGGCTGCTGAACCACGGCGTCGTGTACGCCCCCCCCCCGTAGACCCCCAGGTCGAAGCGGCTCGCCCTCCGCATCATCTCCTGCGCCTCGGCCTCGCTCCCCGAACCCACCACCAGTACCACGACGGCGGACGTCAGCAATCGTTTCATCAATGCCTCTCCGCGAACCAGGTGAACGTCATCGGCGCATGAAGCGCCGGGGGACCCATGGCGAGAAGTGCTGGTCGCGGGACTCTCGCCCGACGGTGGACCGCCGCCCGACCGCCCTCTCCCTCCCGGCATGCTCAGCGCCCGGGGACCTGCCCTGCCCCCCTGTGGGGGTATACGCCGCGATCCGCCGGATCGGATCTGTGGCCTGGCTGTCGGTCCGGGGTCGGTCTGGCCGGCGGACCGGCAGCGCACCTACCGCAGCGACCGCAGGGCTGCGCGTGCCTCCGCCGGGAAGGTCGGATGGAAGCGGGGGTTCAGCTCCAGCGCGTGCTCCAGGTGCCGGCGCGCCGCCTCCCGGTTCCCCAGGGCCCGCTCGATCATCCCCGCGTGGAAGTGAAGGGTTGCGTCCTGGGTGCCCATCCGCAGCGCCCCCGACATCGCCTCCCGCGCCTCCGCGTACCTCCCCGACCTGTACAACGCCCACGCCAGCATGTCGTAGCCGAGGACGTCGCGGCGGGTGCGGATCTCTTCCTGGAGGATCGCCAGTGTCTCCGGGACGTGGCGGTCATGGTCCAGCCGGAACTGCGTCCACTGCCGGTTGAACGGCTCCGGGTTGTCGGCCGCGGCCTTCTCCACCCTGTCGTAGTAGCGCTCGGCGGCGTCCCGGTCGCCCAGCTGCGCATAGGCGTCGCCGATGGCGCCCAGGGTCCGGATGTCGGCGGCATCGCCGACCGCCTCGCCGTACGCCACCGCACGCCGCCAGTTTCCGCGATGCGCCTCCACTCGGGCGAGCGCGGAGACCAGCCGGAAGTCGGAGGGCTCCACCTGCAGCCCGTCGCGGAACGCCTTTTCTGCCTCGTCCAGGCGCCCGAACCGGAGCTCGTGCTCCCCGACCCGCAGGAAGTACCAGGCGGCCTGCTCCCGGGGAAGGTCGGTCCGGTACAGCGCCCGGTCGGCCGTGGCGTAGAGAATCTGCCGCTCCTCCGCCGGGCGGCCGGTCACCTCCGCCCAGCGCGCGAGGCGCGGAGCGACCGCCAGGTTTTCGCGGGCGCTCTCCAGCGAGCCGAGCGTGCGCCGCGCAGCATCGTACTCGCCCAGCTCCATCTGGATCTCGGCGAGAAGCGCCCGGTGCGCCGGGTCCTCCGGCCAGACGCGCACGAGCTCCTGGGCCGCCTCCAGCGCCTCCGCGAAGCGGTGCTGGGCCAGGAGGCTCGCGGTGAGGATGCGGGCCGCGCGGGAGTTCATCTTCACGCGGATGCCCAGGGACTCCCGCGCCAGGCGCTCCGCCCGGCGGAAGTCCTCGAACTCCCCGGTCTCCCGCGAGCGCTGCAGGTACAGGCCCGCGAGTGCCGCCCTGTCGGCGGCCGCCCGAGGGTCGCCCTCGACGCGCTCCTCGTAGAAGGCGATCTGCCGGTTGGTGACCTCCACGTCCGACATCTCGCCTCCGAGCGCGGCCGGGAGGACCGGCGCCGCCTCGGCCGGCGTGCCGGAGAGCCGCATTCCCGCCCACCCCGCTCCGCCCAGCGCCACGATCGTCACTGCCGTCGTCAGCAGTGCGGACCTGCGTGAAATCATCGTTGTCTCCTCCGGAACCGGGTCTCCCCCGCCCCAGTCGGGGCGGGGGGCCTCCCACGCGCCTCGACTCAGAGGGGCGGGGCCACGTACGGGAAGGTGTTCGGGTCCTGCTGCGGATCCGGGACGTTGTCGGTCGTGAGCCCCGGGCTCACGTTGTTCATGTTCCCCAGCGCGGCCCCGAAGATGACGCTGAGGCCCTTGTCCACGGCATCGTCGTTGTCCAGCTTGCGCCCGCCGTAGCCCGTGTTGTTCGGAGCGAGGACGTGGGTCAGCCATCCCACCAGGGCGGAATCGTCCGCGTTCGCGGCGGTGACCCCGGCGGCGCGGTTCGGGAAGACGGCGAGCATGTCCGGCAGCAGCGCGCTGGCGACCGCTTCCGCGTATGCGGGGTCGCGCCCGGCCACCCCGGTGATGAACCCCTTGACGTCGTCCTTGAAGAACCGCACGTCCGTGCGCGGATTCGTCGTGTTGTAGAAGCTGTGGAGGCGCTTCTCCAGAGTCACCTCGCTGACCAGCGGATTGCCCAGGCGCTCGATCTGGTTGAAGACCAGCCTCTGGTTGCCGACGCGGACGGTGTCCCGGATGGTGATCCGCACGGTGTCGGGCTTCTGCACCTCCACCAGCGTGCGAGTGTCCTCCCCGTCGCACGCGGCGCCCAGCGCCGCGAGGGCGAACACGGCCGCGAACGTCGCAGCCTTCTTCAGTATCCTCATCTTGCTCTTCCCCTGTTTCGAGTGGCTCATGAACGTTTTATCGGTCCCGGTTCAGCGGCCGATCGTGGCCCAGATCCCGAGCTTCGCGTTGGCGCCGGTCCCCGGGTTCAGCATGGACTCCGGCATCTCCACCACGATCGAGAGCGTGTTCGCCCCCGCGAAGAAGTCCTTGGGCTGGCAGCTGACGTCGAACGGCGGCGCGGCGCCGCAGAAGGCCGTGGGCATCTTGGCGTCCGTGGCCACGCCGGTCAGGAAGGTCGCCGGCCGGCGGTCCGGGAGGATCTGGACGAACTGCTCGAAGTCGAGATAGAAGGGGTCGTTGCGCGGGCCCGCGAACACCTGCATCCCGTTGGCGGTCGTGAAGTTCTGGTTGAACGGGTTGCCGGCCGAGACCGGCGAGGCGATCAGGCGGTTCAGCATCCCCGTGGTGTCGCCCGGCGCATTGTTGGGCGCCGCGGGCCCGAGCACGTTCACCCGCTGCGTGCCGTTGGTCATCTCGTCGAAGAGGAACTGGAGCACCAGGTCCTCCCGTGCATCCCCGTTGTTGTCGATCTTGAACTGGTACAGCGCGTTGGGGTCGAAGCCCCGGACGTTCCGCCCGAGGGCGTTGATCGGCGAGGCCACGTCCATCACCAGCACGATGCGGCCGTCGCTGGAGCCGGGGAACACGTACACGTCGTTCAGGTCAAGCGTGGGGCTCAGCTCCACCTCGGCGGTGTCCACGTGGTCGGAGCCCCGGGACTCCCCGACGTAGATCGCCGTGCCCGCCAGTCCCACGGCCACCAGCAGAGGGACCGCTCGGGAAGAGCGGGACAACTTCGGCATTTTCATCGGTGCCTCCAGTCGGATGAGGGTACGCGCGGGGTTTGTCCCCGTCACAAGGTCATACGTACGCCGGCACGCGATCGGATCTCTGTGCCGCGTCACGTGACCCGCGCCGAGGAGCCTGGCGGGCCGACCGGGAGAGATCCGGTCGGCGGGACCGCGCGTACACCTGTCGGAGCGCCACCCCACCACCGTCCGGCAGGAGCTGATATGGACCCGAGGTCCGCCCTCGTATCCGGGTTTCTGGTCGTCGCCCTCGCGTCTCCCCCGCCGCTCGCGTCACAGCAGACCGGAGCCTCACCGCCCGCCGCGTCCCCCGCGCCAGCCGACACGCTGCCCGGGCCCACCCCCCGGCGGGCGCCGGCAGCGGACTCCGCGAGGGGGGCGCCGGAGGGGCTCACGCTGGAGCCGCTCCTCGTCACCGCGGAGCGGAGCTACTCCGCCGCCTCTTCGCGCGAGGCCCGGGACCTCGACCTCCGGCTCCGCCCGCGCGACTCGTCCCAGGAGCTGCTGCGGCTCGTGCCCGGGCTGGTGATCGCGCAGCACGGCGGGGGCGGCAAGGCGGAGCAGATCTTCCTCCGCGGCTTCGACGCCGACCACGGCACCGACGTCGCCATGTCGGTGGACGGAAGCCCGGTGAACATGGTGTCCCACGGCCACGGGCAGGGCTACGCCGACCTTCATTTCCTGATGCCGGAGGTCGTGGAGCGGGTGGAGGTGCGCAAGGGTCCGTACGACGCCCGCGACGGGGACTTCGCGACCGCGGGCGCCGTGGTGTTCCACACCCGCGACCGCATTGGATCCCCGGTCGCGGCCGCCCGCTACGGGAGCTTCCGTACGGCCCGCCTGACGGGGATGGTGCCTTTCGGCGGAGATGCGTCGCGCGCGGGGGGATTCGCCGCGGCCGCCGTGCACGCCACCCGGGGGCCGTTCGAAGAGCCGCAGGGATACCGCCGCTTCAACCTCTTCGGAAAGTTCACGGCCCCGCTCTCCCGCGACGCCGAGCTGGTGGCCTCGGCGTCGGGCTTCGGGGCTCGCTGGGACCAGTCCGGCCAGGTTCCGGAGCGCGCGGTCCGCTCGGGGCAGATCGGGCGCTTCGGCTCGATAGACCCGTCCGAAGGGGGGAGCACGGAACGGTACGACGTCAACGTGGGGCTCCGGTCGCGCTCCGGAGACGACCGACACTGGGAGGTGCGGGCGTTCGCGGCGCGCTACGACTTCCGGCTCTTCTCCAACTTCACCTTCTTCCTCGACGACGCGGAGAACGGGGACGGCATCGAGCAGACGGACGACCGTCACCTGGGGGGAGTCTATGGGAGCTACGGGCGGGCCGCCCCGCTGCTGGGGCTAGCCGGGCGGTGGGCGGCGGGAGCGGGGACCCGTGCGGACTTCGCCCGCGTCGGATTGTTCCACCAGGCGGAGCGCGAGCGGCTCGACCCGCGGGTGGACGCGGGGATCCGGCAGGCCAGCTTCTTCACGTGGGCGCAGCGCGACGTGGAGCTTTCTCCGCGCGTCCGGCTGCAGCTCGGCGCGCGCGCCGACCTCTTCCGCTTCGCGGTCCAGGACAGGCTGGGGCCGGGGGAAACCGTGACGCCGACCGGGTCCGGCGTACGCTGGAAGGGCGTGCTGAGCCCCAGGGCCAGCCTGGCGCTCCAGGCGACCCCTTCCGCCGCGCTCTTCGCGAACCTGGGCTCCGGCTTCCACTCCAACGACGCCCGGGACGTGCTCGGGAGCAGGCACACGGACGAGGTGCTCCCCAGGGCCCTGGGGGCGGAGCTGGGGACGCGCCACAGCTGGCGCGGGGGGAGCGTTGCGGCGGCGGTGTGGGGGCTGGAGCTGGAAAGCGAGCTCGTGTACGTGGGGGACGAGGGGGTCACCGAGGCGAACGGCCGCACCCGCCGGATCGGAGTGGATTTGGAAGGGAGGGTCCGCCTCGCCTCCTGGCTCTGGGCCGACGCCGACCTGAACCTGGCGCGCGGACGCTACCGCGACCTCCCGGACGGAGAGAACCGGATCCCGCTCGCCCCGAGCCGAACCGCCGCCGGGGGCCTCACGGTTCGCGAGCTGGGCGCCGCGGAGGGGGGGCTGCGCTTCCGCTACGTCGGCCGCCGGCCGGCCAGCGAGGACGGCTCCGTCACGGCACGTGGATACACCCTGTGGGAAGCATTCGGCAGCTGGGCCGTGGGAGCCGTGCGGCTCGTGGCAGCGCTGGACAACCTGCTGGATGCGCAGTGGAACGAGGCGCAGTTCGCCACGACGTCCAGGCTCCGGTCGGAGCCGGGAGGAATCGGCGAGCTCCACTTCACGCCGGGGGCGCCCCGCTCGATCCAGGTGGGAGTGGAGTACCGGTTCTGACCGGCGGGGGGGGGGGC
>DASYWD010000015.1 GCA_035936415.1 Longimicrobiaceae bacterium | reverse complement strand
CCGCGCTCCGGCCGCGGGCGGCCGGCTCAGCGCGCGGGGGCGGGCCGGGGTCGTGCGGGGGCGGCGGCCACGGGCGCCGCCATGCGCACCGAGGGCGCGTGCTCGCGGGAGATCGCCATCTGCATCCGCGGCGTGGCGCTGGGGAAGCTCACCATCTCGCGCACCACCATGCGCAGCTCGTCGATCGTGGCCCGGGTGACCGTCTCGCTGGAGGGGCGGCCGGTCGCGAGGGTGACCACCGGCACCCGGACGAGCATCCGCAGCATGGCGACCTCGGTCGGGGCGACGCTCTCCTCGCCGGGAAGGTACACGTGCCCGGGGTCGTTGGAATCGGCGCCGTAGCTCTCCAGCCCCACCTCGCGCACGATCTGGTGGAAGCGGCGCATCTGCCCGGCGGGGACGTCGTAGTCCACCGCGGTCCCGGCGGGCCGTCCCTCACGGTCCACCCGCGAGTGCCAGGAGGTCAGCGTGCTCGTGGCGAACGGACCGGGCCGGGAGCGGCCCTGCTGGAAGAGGAACGCCTGCCGCTCCGGCGAGCGCCACGTTTCGCGGCGCGACGCGCGGATCCCCGCTTCGGCAGCCACCCGCTCCAGCCGCATGATCTTCTCCGCGAAGATCGGGTGCAGCACCTCCAGCCCGCGGTGCGCCCGCCGCACATCCGGCCCGTACTCCGTCCGATGGACCCGCCACTCCCACGCCTCGTAGCTCTCGCCCGGGCGCGGCCCCGGCAGCCCGGGGACGCCCACGACGTGGGTTCCCGGGAGCGGGGTGGACGGCTGGTACACCGGCACGTCCATGTACTCCGCCAGCCCGAATCGCCCCGGCCCGCGGACGCCGTAGCGGCAGCGCAGCTCGCTGGCGCTCGGATCGCGGCGGAGCGCCGCGAAGTCCATCCGGGCGCACTCGGGCTCGCCCACGGGGCCAATGGCGACCACGGCGGCGAGCGGCGCCTGGGCGTGCGCGGGGGGCGCGGCTGCCGGGAGCAGTGCGAGCGCGAGGAGCGTGCGGGCGTAGCGGGATACCATTCGTTCGGCGACGGGTGCGTGGGGCGTCGCGCAGGGAGCGGGGGCTCCATGCGCGGGACGGAGGGCGCCGCCGGTCTCCCGGCGGGCGTGTCTGCTGCGGTGCAACTATTATAACGGCGCGAGGTTGCCCCTACAAGAGACCCCCCACGTACCCCCCGTCCACCTGGATGGTTGCGCCCGTCAGGTAGGCGGCCCTCTCCGATGCCAGGAAGGCCACCAGCGCCGCCAGCTCCTCCGGCTCCCCCATCCTGCGCGCCGGGACGCGCGCGGCGGTCTCCCGCGCGACCTCTTCCGCGCTCCGCCCTTCCCGCTCCGCCCGCATCGCGGCCAGCTCCTCCGCGCGCCCGGTGCGGAAGAACCCGGGCGCGACCACGTTGCAGGTGATCCCGTACGGCGCCATCTCGGTCGCCAGCGTCTTGACGAAGCCCACCACCCCCGGGCGCGCGGTGTTGGACAGGAGCAGCCCCGGCATCGGCTGCTTCACCGACGCGGAGGTCAGCGCCACGAAGCGGCCCCAGCGCTGCTCCTTCATGTGCGGGACCACCGCCTTGGCCAGCCGCACCGCGCTCAGGAGGTTCAGCTCCAGGGCCTGCACCACCTGCTCCGCCGTGGTCGTCTCGAACGTGGTCGGCGGCGGGCCGCCGCCGTTCGCCAGCGCCACGTGCACCGTCCCCCACCGCTGCACCACCTCCGCGACCACGCGGTCGGCCGCGTCCGGCCCGGTTACGTCGGCCGGGATCGCCACCACCTCCGCTCCCGTCGCTCCTGCGATCTCTCCCGCGGTGCGGCGCAGCCGCTCCTCGCCGCGCGCCACCACCGCGACCCGGGCTCCCTCCCTCGCCAGCTCCAGCGCCACCGCGCGCCCGAGGCCGGCGCTTCCGCCCATGACGACGGCGATGCGGTCACGGAGTCCAAGATCCGTGTCGAAGTGCGTGAGTGCGAAGTGCGAAGTGCGAAACGGCGCCTCCACGGGAGAGGGGGCCGGTGTCTTTGGCGTGTCTTACAATACCTCGGCCGCACTGCGCAGGCGAGTCCGTGCTCGCGGCCGCCGCTTGCCCCCGCCGGCGCCCCACCCCTACGTTGCGCCGACGCGCGCACCCGGCGCGCGGGGGCCCCGGGTGGGAGGCGAGATGGCGAAGGCGAGAGTGAAGGTGACGTTCGAACCCACGCCCAACCCCAACGCGGGGAAGTTCACCGTGGGGCGCACCCTGGTGGAGGGGCGGCGCGGCCGGTCGTACGACTCGGCCGAGGCGGCCGCGGACGACCCCGTCGCGGCGGCGCTCCTGGCGCTGGAGGGGGTGCGGGGCGTCTTCATCGTCGCGGACTTCGTGACGGTCACCAAGGCGCCGGAGGCTTCCTGGCGGGAGCTGGCCCCGCGCGTGCAGGAGGCCCTCCGCGCGGCGCTCTGAGCGCCCGCCGCCGCCCGATTTCCCGGAACTGCCCCAGCATGCACGACGGCCCCGACTTCCCCTGCTTCCCCCCGGAAGCCTTCCGCGCCCGCCGCGAGCGCTACCTGGAGCGCGCGGGGGGCGCGGTCACGGTGCTCGGGGCCGCCCCGGAGAAGTACAAGTCGCGCGACACCGAGGTGCGCTTCCGGCAGGACAGCGACTTCTTCTATCTCACCGGCTTCCCGGAGCCGGAGGCGGTCGCCGTCCTGACCCCGCACGACCCGGAGCGGCGCTTCACCCTCTTCGTGCGCCCGCGGCACCCGGAGCGCGAGGTGTGGAGCGGGCCGCGCCAGGGAGTGGAGGGGGCCCTTGAGCGCTTCGGCGCCGACGCGGCGTACCCGCTGGAGGCGCTGGACGAGCACCTGAAGGGGCTGCTGGAGCCCGCGGAGGAGGTGGTGTACGCACTGGGCTCCGGCGCCGAGATGGACCGGCGGATCACGGCACTGGTCTCCGGTTTCCGCAGGACGCGCCCGCGCTCGGGGAAGGGGCCGCTCGTGGTGCGCGACCCGGACACGCTCCTGGCGGAGATGCGGCTGGTGAAGGAGCCCGCGGAGCTGGAGCTGCTGCGGCGCGCGGCCGCCCTTTCCGCGGAGGCACACCGCTCCGCCATGCGCGCCGCGCGGCCCGGGGTGGGAGAGTGGGAGCTGGAAAGCGTGCTGGAGGCGTGCTTCCGCGCCGGGGGAGGCGCCGGCCCGGCCTACCCCTCCATCGTGGGCTCCGGGCCCAACGCCACCGTGCTCCACCACGTCTCCAACGACCGCCGCGCCCGGGCCGGCGAGCTGGTGCTGATCGACGCCGGGGCGGAGCTGCGGATGTACGCGGGCGACATCACCCGCACCTTCCCGGTGTCGGGCCGCTTCACCGCCGCGCAGCGCGCCGTGTACGAAGTCGTGCTGGAGGCGGAGGGGGCCGGGATCACCGCCGTCCGCCCGGGTGCTTCCGTGCTGGAGGTGCACGACGCCGCCGTGCGGGTGCTCACCCGGGGAATGGTGGAGCTGGGCCTCCTGTCGGGCGCCGTGGACGAGCTGGTCGACACGCAGGCGTACCGCCGCTTCTACCCGCACCAGACCTCCCACTGGCTGGGCCTGGACGTGCACGACGTGGGACCCTACCGCCGCGCGGGCGGCGAGCCGATCCTGCTGGAGGCGGGGATGGTGCTCACGGTGGAGCCGGGGATCTACGTCCCGGCGGACGCGGAGGACGCCCCGGCCGAGCTGCGGGGCGTCGGAGTCCGCATCGAGGACGACGTGATCGTCACCGCGGACGGGCACGAGGTCACCACGCGCGGCGTGCCCGTGGCCGTCGAGGAAGTGGAGGCGCTCGTGGGGAGCGGGCGGTAGCTCCTCCGGAGCCGCGCCACGACCCCCCGGGTCACCCCTGCGGCGTAGGCTGCAGATCCGCGCGGAGGCGCACCGTCCGCACGTGGCACTCGCCGTCTTCCACCGCGACGCCGGCCCGCTTCCAGTCGGTGTACCCGAACTTCCGCACCACGACTTCATACACCCCGGCCCGCTCGTGCGCGAGCCCGGCCGAGGACATTCCGGCTGGCACGTGCGCCGTGTCGGCGTAGGTGCCGTCGCGTACGATGACCGTCGCCGGTCCGGAGAGCTCCGAGCCGTCCGGGGCCTGGCGCAGCTGCACTATCACCCCGGGCCGGGCGTCGTCCGTGCAGACCACGCCCCCAAAGGGGTTCCCGGTGCAGGCCGCGAGCAGCGGCATGGCGGCAATCGCCAGCATTCCAGGGGTTCGCATCATTTCTTCTGGTTCGAGTGGATGGCGGCGGTCGGGTCGAGGACGAGCCGGCCCGGCCGCCCGCTACAGCGCAGGCTGCAGCCGTGCCTCCAGGCGCACGGTGCGCACGTGGCACTCGTCGCGGGTCACCTCCACCCCCGACTTCCGCCACTCGGCATAGCCCGCCTTCCGCACGGTCACCTCGTAGCGCCCCGCGTGCTCGTGCGCCAGGCTGACGCCCGAGGCGGGGTCCCAGTGGGCGGGAGCCTCCGGCACCGTGGCCGAGTCGGCGAAGGAGCCGGCCCGGGCGACCACCGTGTAGCCGGTCGCCGGCGCCCCGGTCCGGGCGTCGCTCACCAGAACGTGCAGCGCGGGCCGGGCCTCCATCGTGCAGACCGTGTCTTCGAAGGGGTTGCGCGGGCATGCGGCGAGGAGCGGCACGAGCGCCGCCAGGGCCGCGAAGCGGGTCGGGTTCTTCATCGGTCGGGTTCCGTGGTGGTCCGAAAAGCCTCTGCATACCGGGGAATGACGGCGCGACCGGTTCTGGAGTCACCTCCAGCCCATGCGGCAGGCAAGCATCTTCGTGGACATCCTTGCACCCATGTATCCGGATATTCGGATGAACGGTGCCCTTGCGCGCTTTACGGCTCCTGTATAGCTTCTTCCCGTGCCGTTCGAGCACGGTGGATGGATTTGAGCGCGACCGCTTGCGACCACCTAAAAAAAACGCTAAAGTGTCGGGACCGAACCGGCTGGACCGCACCCGGTACGCAGCGCCCCGCACTCCATAGTCGCGGGGCTTTTTCGTATATGCCAAAGCACATGCCAACCACGCAGTCCCCGTACCTCCAGGCCCTGCAGCAGCGCGTCCTCGTCTTCGACGGCGCCATGGGCACCTCCATCCAGCAGTACGACCTCACGGCCGACGACTTCGGCGGCGAGGCGCTGGAGGGATGCAACGACTACCTGGTCGTCGCAAAGCCCCGGGTCATCGAGGAGATCCACGCCTCGTACATGGAGGCGGGGGCCGACGTGCTGGAGACGGACACCTTCCGCTCCAACCGCATCACCCTGGGCGAGTACGGCCTCTCCGAGCGGGTGCGGGAGATCAACGTCGCCGCGGCGCGGCTGGCGCGGGGGGTGGCCGACCGCTTCGCCACGCCGGAGCGGCCGCGCTTCGTCGCCGGCTCCATCGGCCCCTCCGGGTTCCTTCCCTCCGCGAGCGATCCGACGCTGGGCAACGTCACCTTCGACGAGCTGGTCCCCGTCTTCGCGGAGCAGGCCGCGGCGCTGATCGAGGGCGGGGTGGACGTGCTCCTGGTCGAGACCTCGCAGGACATCCTGGAGGTGAAGGCCGCCATCTTCGGGTGCCGCCGGGCCGTCGCGGAGGCCGGCCGCCCCGTGGCGCTGCAGGTGCAGGTGACGCTGGACACCTCCGGGCGCATGCTCCTGGGCACCGACATCGGCGCCGCCATGGTGACGCTGGAGGCGCTCCGGGTGGACGTGATCGGGCTGAACTGCTCCACCGGCCCCGAGCACATGCGGCAGCCCATCCGCTTCCTGGCGGAGAACTCGCGCCTCCCCATCTCCGTGATCCCCAACGCCGGGATCCCGCACAACGAGGGCGGCGTCGCCGTGTACCCCATGACGCCCGAGCCCTTCGCCGCGCAGCTGGAGGAGTTCGTGCGCGAGCTGGGGGTGGGCGTGGTGGGCGGGTGCTGCGGCACCACCCCGGACCACATCCGCCAGCTGGTGGCGCGCGTCGGCGGCGCCGAGCCCGTGCGGCGCGAGGTGGCGTACGTCCCGCGCCTCTCCTCCGGGATCCGGGCCACCGACCTGGTGCAGGTCCCCGCGCCCACCATGATCGGCGAGCGCGTCAACTCGCAGGGGTCGCGCAAGGTCAAGCGCCTCCTCCTGGCCGACGACTACGACGGCATCCTGGACGTGGCGCGCGAGCAGACGGAGAGCGGCGCGCACGTGCTGGACGTCTGCGTGGCGCTCACGGAGCGGCAGGACGAGGACGCGCAGATGCGCACCGTCGTCAAGCTCCTCTCCCAGGGGGTGGAGGCGCCGCTCTGCATCGACTCCACCGAGGCCCCCACCATCGAGGCGGCGCTCGAGCAGTCGCCCGGGCGCGCGGTGGTCAACTCCATCAACCTGGAGAACGGGCGCGAGCGGATCGACTCGGTGCTCCCGGCGGTGGCCGCCCACGGCGCCGCCGTGATCGCGCTCACCATCGACCGCGACCTGGGCGGGATGTGCAAGACGGCGGACGACAAGCTCACCGCCGCCCGCAAGATCTACGACATCGCCACCGGTGAGTTCGGGCTCCAGCCGGACGCGCTGATCTTCGACGCGCTCACCTTCACCCTCGCGACCGGCGACGAGGAGTTCCGCCACTCCGCCGTGGAGACCATCGAGGGGATCCGCGCCATCAAGGCGGAGCTGCCGGGGGTGCTCACCACGCTCGGCGTCTCCAACGTGAGCTTCGGGCTGGCGCCGCACGCGCGCGCCGTGCTCAACTCCGTCTTCCTGCACCATTGCGTGGAGGCGGGGCTGGACACCGCCATTATCAACCCGGCGCACGTCAAGCCGTACTTCGAGATCCCGGACGAGGAGCGCCGCCTCGCCGACGACCTGATCTGGGACCGCCGCACGGAGGCTCACGACCCGCTCGCCGCCTTCATCGCCTTCTACGAGGGAAAGTCGGCCGACACGGACTCTGCGGTCGATCCCACGGCCGAGATGGAGCCGGAGGCCGCGCTCCACTGGAAGATCCTGCACCGCAAGAAGGAGGGGATCGAGGAGCTGATCGACCGCGCCGTGGAGCGGAACGGCGCCGTCCCGGTGCTGAACGAGGTGCTCCTCCCCGCCATGAAGGAGGTGGGCGACAAGTTCGGCGCCGGCGAGCTGATCCTCCCCTTCGTGCTGCAGAGCGCCGAGGTGATGAAGAAGGCCGTCGCCCGGCTGGAGAACTACCTGGAGAAGGCCGAGGGGCAGACCAAGGGGAAGGTGGTGCTGGCGACCGTGTACGGCGACGTGCACGACATCGGCAAGTCGCTGGTGAACACGATTCTCACCAACAACGGGTACACGGTGTTCGACCTGGGGAAGCAGGTCCCCGTCAACACCATCCTGGAGAAGGCCGAGGAGGTCGGCGCCGACGCCATCGGCCTGAGCGCGCTCCTGGTCTCTACCTCCAAGCAGATGCCGCTCTGCGCGCAGGAGCTGCACCGGCGCGGCATGGAGTACCCGCTGCTGGTGGGCGGCGCGGCCATCAACCCCTCCTTCGTCCGCGGCGCGGCCATGGTGGACGAGGGGACGCCGTACGGGTCCGGGATGTTCTACTGCAAGGACGCCTTCGAGGGGCTGGCGACCATGGACCGGCTCGTCGCGGGCGACGCCGCGGAGTTCGTCCGGGCGCACAACGAGGAGATGCTGCGCCGGAGCGAGCAGTACGCCGCCAACAAGGCGAAGGCCGCCGGGCTGCGTCCCGCCTCGCGGCAGAACCCGGCGGTGCCGGTCATCGACGCCCCCGCGCCGCCCTTCTGGGGGTGGAAGGTGCTGGACCGCATCCCGGTGGACGACGTGGTGGAGTGCATCGACCGCAACACGCTGTACCGGATGCAGTGGGGCGCCCGCAACCTCAAGGGCGAGGAGTGGGAGCGGATCGTGCGGGAGGACTTCGAGCCGCGCCTGGCCCGCTACACCCGCGAGGCGCGCACCCAGGGGTGGCTCCGGCCGCGGGCGGTGTACGGCTACTTCCCGGCCGGGCGCGACGGCGACGACGTGGTGGTCTTCGACGCGCAGGACCGGACCCGTGAGATCGGGCGGTTCACCTTCCCGCGCCAGGAGGACCGCGAGCAGCTCTGCCTGGCCGACTACTTCCGCCCGTTGAACGGGAGCGGGCCGGAGGACGTGATCGCGCTGCAGGTGGTGACCAGCGGCGACCGCGCCGCGGAGTTCATCGAGGAGCGCAACCGGGGCGGCGACTACAGCGAGGGGTACTTCCTGCACGGCTTCAGCGTGCAGACCGCCGAGGGGACGGCCGAGCTGGTGAACCGCCGTGTGCGCGCGGAGCTGGGAATCGACGAGCCGCGCGGCCTGCGCTATTCCTGGGGCTACCCGGCCTGCCCGGACGTCGAGCAGCACGAGACGCTGTTCCGCATCCTCCCCGTGGAGGAGGCCATCGGCGTGGGGCTCACCAGCGCCTTCCAGCTCGACCCGGAACAGTCGACCGCGGCGCTCGTGGTGCATCACCCGGCGGCGAAGTACTTTTCGACGAGCTGAGGAACGGCGGGTTCGGGCGTGCCCCCCACTATCATGGGGGCCGGGCTGCGGCGCTCTCGCGCGCCGCTGCCGTTCTCCCCTCCCCCTTGCGGGGAGGGGCCGGGGGAGGGGGTCCCCGCTGTGAGCTGACCGCCCGGCGTGCGCCGGATGAATCCTGTTCCCTCGGAGGCAGCCATCGCTACGCGAGATCGAAGGGTAGACAACGCGCTCAAGGTGCCGCAGCGGGGGATCCGCAGGGCCACCGCGCTGATCCTGCTGCTGGGCGTCGCGGTGGTGGCGCTGGTGCTCCTCAGCCCCGAGCGGCGCCGGGAGCGGCGGGTGGCGCGGCTGGAGCTGCGGGACGAGTCCGCGCGGGTCCGGACGCTCATGGGGGAGCCGGAGACCACCTGCACGGGCGGGGGGCTGGGCCACCTGCGGAGGCGCTTCCCCACGGGGACGCCGCCCGCCACGGTGGAGCAGGCGATCGGGCGGCTGGAGCGTGACACCTCCGAGCGCTGGATCTACCGGCTGGACGACGGCGCCCGCGTAGGATGCACCCCGGGCGACGGGACGGTGGAGGTCGGGCTGGACCGGGAGCACCGCGTGCTCTGGTACGTGCCCGCCGCCGGACGGGTGCCCATCGTGGCGCCGGAGGAGTACCTCCCGGTCGCCACGGACAACGAGTAGCGACACAATGGATCTTCAGGATGGCTGACTTTCGCGAGCTGCTGGAGGACGGTCGCCCGCACCTGTTCGACGGTGCGATGGGGACGATGCTGTACTCCAGGGGCGTATACATCAACCGGTGCTACGACGAGCTGAACCTGGTCCAGCCGGACCTGGTCGGCGACATCCACCGGGCCTACGTCCGCGCCGGCGCGGAGGTGCTGGAGACCAACTCGTACGGCGCCAACCGGCTCAAGCTGGCGCGCCACGGGCTGGAGGACCGGCTCCGCGACGTCAACGTGCGGGCGGCGCAGATCGCGCGCGCCGCGGCCGGCGACCGCGTCTGCGTGGCGGGGGCGATGGGGCCGCTGGGGCTCCGGATCGAGCCGTACGGGCCCACCTCCGCCGAAGAGGCGCGCGCCCTGTTCGCCGAGCAGGCCGGGGCGCTCCTGGAGGGCGGGGTGGACCTGTTCGTCCTGGAGACCTTCGCCGACCTGGACGAGGTGCGCCAGGCCGTGCTCGCGGTGCGCGGCCTCTGCGACCTGCCGGTGGTGGCGCAGATGGTCATCCGCGAGGACGGGCGCACCCCCTTCGGCACCGACGCGGCCACGGTTGCGGAGCGGCTGGCCGAATGGGGGGTGGAAGTGGTGGGGCTCAACTGCAGCGTCGGCCCCAGCGCCATGCTGCAGGCCGTGGAGCGGATGCTCACCGCCAGCGATCGTCCCGTCTCCACCCAGCCCAACGCGGGGCTGCCTCGCGAGGTGGACGGCCGCACGATCTACATGGCGTCGCCGGAGTACATGGCGACGTACGCCAAGCGGCTGATCCGCAAGGGCGTGCGCTTCGTCGGGGGGTGCTGCGGCACCACGCCGGAGCACGTGGCCCGCATGTCCGATGCGGTGCGGATGCTCGCCCCCGGCGGCTCCGTGCGCGTCGCCCCGGCGGGGCCGGAGCGCCAGGAGGCCGCCGGCACCGAACCGATCCCGCTGGCCGAGCGCTCCGCGTGGGGCGCCAAGCTGTCGCGCGGCGAGTTCCTGACGACGGTGGAGATCGTCCCCCCCCGCGGCTCGAGCCCCGAGGCGATGCTGGAGGGCGTGCGCCTTCTCCGCGAGGCGGGGGTGGACGGCGTCAACGTTCCGGACGGGCCGCGCGCGCAGAGCCGCATGGGCGCCCTCGCCACCGCGGTGCTCATCCAGCAGCGGGTGGGGATCGAGGCGGTGGTGCACTACTGCTGCCGCGACCGCAACCTCCTGGGGATGCTCTCCGACCTGCTGGGGGCGCAGGCGCTGGGGCTCCGCAACCTCCTCCTCATCACCGGCGACCCGCCGAAGATGGGTCCGTACCCGGACGCCACCGCCGTCTTCGACATCGACGCCATCGGCCTCACCAACCTGGCCTCGCGCCTGAACCGCGGGCTGGACCCCGGCGGGAACGCGCTGGGGGCGCCCACCTCCTTCACCCTGGGAGTGGGGGTGAACCCGGGCGCCGAGGACCTGGAGCACGAGCTGAAGCGCTTCTACTGGAAGGTGGAGGCGGGGGCGGAGTACGCCATCACCCAGCCGGTGTTCGACGTGGCGCAGCTCTTCCGCTTCCTGGAGCGGATCGACCGCGAGGGGATCCGCATCCCCGTCGTTGCCGGGATCTGGCCGCTGGTCAGCGCCCGCAACGCCGAGTTCCTGGCCAACGAGGTGCCGGGCGTGATCGTCCCGGAGGCGGTGATCGAGCGGATGCGCCGGGCCAGCGACGTCGGCAAGGAGGCCGCGGTGGACGAGGGAATCGCCATCGCGCAGGAGATGCTCCGCGAGGCGCTCCCGCAGATCCAGGGGGTGCAGGTGAGCGCGCCTTTCGGCAAGGTGCCGCTCGCGCTGCGGGTGTTCGACGCCATCCCGGGGTGGCAGGAGCGCCACCTGGAGGCGGGGGCGGCGTAGCCTCGGAGCGGCGGTATGTACGAGACGAGGGCGCCCCGCGGGGCGCCCTCCTCGTGTGGGCTCCCCTGCGCATCTTCCTACCTGATGTGCACTCTATCACTACGTTCGGTGCGAGCAGCGACTACGACCATGTATCGCCCACTGCAGCTTTTCCTGCTTACGCTGTCGATGCTGTCCGTGTGCGTGCGGGTTGCTGACGCACAGGAGGGCCTCGCTCCGGGGGCGCGGGTGCGGATCACGGCCGAGCGCTGGTCGTGGGAGAGAACGGAGGCCCGTCTGGTTGCCAGCGAGGGAGATACGCTGGTCCTGAAGCGCCGGGGTGCATCGGAGGTGCGACTGCCCATCACCGACATCGAGCGGCTGGAGGTGAGCACGCGTCCTCGGCGGAGCGGAGCGTACGCGCTTCGTGGTGCCCTGATGGGAGCAGCCCTCGCCTCCCTGGGCGCAAAGGTCGCTTTCGACGCGAAATACCGGGATGACCGGTACAACACTCTGGCGGCCCTGGTCATCGGGGGTCCTGCCGGCGCTCTGGTAGGATCCGGCATCGGGTATTCTCTCGGAGAAGAACGGTGGGATCCTGTTCCTCTGCGGCGTGGACAATAGGCCCTGCTCGGGCGGCGTAGGGACGGAGCGCTCCACGAGGAGCTGCACCCGAAGAGGGCGCCCCGGTCGGCGCCCTCTTCTGCTCGAGGACCTTCGCGTGACGCCTGTCGCGCGGGGTTCGTCAGACGAGTGCGGCCGGGCAGGTGGCGCGCCCGGCCGCTTCCCGGCACGGCCCGCATTCTGATCCGCCGGCCTGAGCGAAGCCGACCCTGTTCCAGCGACTCCGGAATGATCCGAAGCATGCATCGGGCGCGCGGTGCGCTGCTGTCCGCCGCCCTCCTCGCCCTCGCTTCCTGCTCGCTCTTCACGGACTCGGACGACCGCCGCGCTCCCGCGCAGGTGGCGACGGTCGGCGGTAACGGACAGCGCGGGATCGTCGGCGAGCCGCTCGGGGACAGCGTTGTGGTGGAGGTCACCGACCGGAGGGGTAGGCCGATTCCCGGCGTGGAGGTGGACTTCGCGCTCGCCCCCGGCGCGGGGACCATCTCGCCGGCCCGGGCGACGACGGGATCCGACGGGCGCGCCCGGGCCCACTGGACGCTGGGCACCCGCGCCGGAGCCCTGGAGGGGACGGCCACGAGCGCCGGGAAGACGGCGACGTTCCAGGCCACGGCCGAGCCGGCGGGCGTGGCGACGCTGGAAGTCACCCCGGACACCGCGACGCTCCGGCCGGGTGAGACGAGGCAGCTCAGCCTTCGCGCCGTGGACGCGCACGGGAACGCCGCGAAGGGGCCGTTCGTCTGGAAGAGCTCGGACCCGGAGGTGCTCACCGTGAGCGACTCGGGGCTGGTTCGCGCGGTCGCCGGCGGTGAGGCGTCGGTCACGGTGAGCGCCGGCCCGGTAGCGGACACCGCGCGGCTCCGTATCCGCAGCCCGGTCGCCATCTCGATCACCTCGCCCCCGGCCGACACCACCCTCACCACCCCGCTGGAGCGCTTCCACCTGTTCGTCGGAGGCACCGTGACGGCGGAGGGCGCGCTGGCCCGCGTGACCTACACGCTCGGCTCGGGGGAGGAGCAGGTCGCCCACACCTTCCGCAACGCCGACGGCACCGTTCGCTTCGACACCCGCATCCACGAGGTTTCCCCGGGCACGCACGTCTTCACCATCCGGGCCGAGGACGCGGTGGGCAACCGGACCGTGGCGCGCAGGACGATCCGCGTCGAATCCCCCGCGCGCACGTACACGCTGGCGTACCTGGGCACGCTCGGCGGCGCGGACAGCAAGGGGCTGGACCTGAACGCGCGCGGCGACGTGGTCGGCAGCGCGCAGACGGCCTCCGGCGAGACCCGCGCCTTCCTGTGGCGGAACGGGACCCTGACCGACCTGGGCGCGGGCCTCGCCGGCCCGAGCCGCGCCACGGCGATCAGCAACGACGGCACGGTGGTCGGCACCTACGAGTCCGGGTGCACACGCTCCTTCGTCTGGAAGGACGGGGCGCGCACTGCCATCGCGGGGTGCAGCTCGGCCGTGGACGTCAACGACGCCGGCACGATCGTCTTCAGCGAGAGCAGGATCCTGCGGGGCGGCACCCTGATCGACCTCCAGGCCTCCACCGGTACGGCCATGTACGGGAGCTTCCGGGTGAACGCGCAGGACGTCGTGCTGGGCGAGATCCACGGGATCTGCGGCGGCGGCTTCTGCACGTTCGGCCCCATGCTGATCGCGCCCCCGTACGGCGGGGCCGACGTCACCGCCCACCGGTCCGGCGGGTGGGCGGTGGACCTCAACGACCGCGGGGACGTCGCGGCCGTGTGCTCGGGCGGAAGCGGACAGAGCGGCCGGTGCGCGGGCCAGCTGTTCCTGTCCGGCGGGCAGACCATCCGCCTGCTCTTAGGGGGCATGGGCGCCCTCGTCGAGAGGGGCTCGGTGACGGCGATCAACAACCAGCGCCAGGTGGTCGGCGTCACCGGTCCGGCGCCCGACGGGCGGCCCTTCCTCTGGGAGGGCGGGCGCGCCTACCGCATCGAGGTCCGCGGGGGCGGCTGGGTCCTGGACGGCGCGGTGGAGATCAACGACGCGGGGCAGGTCCTCGCCCACGGCCGCAACACGGCCACGGGGCAGACCGGCGCGGTGCTGCTCACCCCCGACTTCTGACCCGAAGGAGGACGCCATGTCGAAGCGACTGCTCTTCACCCTCGCCGCCGCGGTGCTCGCCGCCTGCTCCGCGGGCGGCCCCGCCGGCCCGGACGGAGGCTCCCCGGACCAGAGCGGGGCGCACGCGCCCGTACCGGTCACGCGCCTCGCGCCCGGCCCGTACTCCTTCACCTATTCGAGCGGCTACCACGAGCCCGCCCGCCTGGTGGTGCGGAGCGAGGCCGAGTGGCGGCGCGTGTGGGGGAAGCTCCACGAGCGGGTGCACCCGCAGCCGGAGCTCCGGCGCGTCGACTTCTCCCGTCACGCGGTGCTGGTGGCGGCGCTCGGAAGCCGCTCAAGCGGCGGGTACTCCATCCTGGTGGACTCCGTGAGCGACGCGGGCGGCGAGCTGCGCGCCGTGGTACGGAAGGTGTCGCCCGGAGCGGGGTGCGTCGTCACGCAGGCGTTCACCCAGCCGGTGGACGTGGTGCTCGTCCCCGCCAGCGGGAAGCGGGTGCGCTTCGTGGAGCGCGACGAGGTGCTCGACTGCCGGTGAGACGGGCGGGAAGGTGAGACGGCGAGAGACGGGGCGGCCTGGCGGTCCGCCCCGTCGGCGCATGCAGATGGGCGGCGCGGCGGTAATGCTGAGCGTATTTCATGCCATGCATTGCTGAGACAGTGCGTCTCGCGTAGATTTGGCGGTACTGCCACCGTCGAACCATGCAGGTCCCGGCACCGCCGACGGTCGCTCACCTGTGGCCGCCATGCATAGCAACACGTGGCGGATCCGGCGTATGTCGCACCCCGACGAAGCCCTGCCAGCCCTCCCCTCCCCGCTCTCCGTTCCAGGCGCCGCGGGTCCGCCCGCACCGTCGCCCGCGATGGTGGGAAGGGACGCGCAGCTCCGGGAGCTGCAGGAGCACTACCGCATTGCGTGTCAGGGGCAGGGACGGGTCGTCTTCCTCGCCGGCGAGCCGGGGGTGGGGAAGACCCGCCTCGTCCGGGAATTCGTGTGTTCCGTCGCGAACGGAGAGGAGGTCGGCGTGCTGGAGGGGCGCTGTTACGACCAGCAGCCCACCATTGCCTTCGGGCCGTTCATCGGGGCGGTGCGGAGCCTCATCCGCGACCGGGGCCCCGGGAAGGTGGTGGAGGCGGCCGGTGCGTGGGCCGCGAACCTGGCCAAGCTCCTCCCGGAGCTCGGGCAGGAGCTGGACGGCGCCGCGCCCCGGGGCCGGATCCCCACCGATCCCGCGAACGAGAAGCGGCACGTCTTCGAGGCTGTCCACCGCGTCCTGCAGCCCTCCCCCGGCCAGCCCGTCCGCGTCCTCATCCTCGAGGACCTGCACTGGTCCGATGAGACCAGCAAGGATTTCATCGAGTACCTGGCCCACGCCCTGGTCACGGATCGGGTGCTGGTGCTCGCAACGTACCGTACGGCGGAGCCTGATCCGCCTCCCTCCCTCGTCTGCCTGCTCGCCCGGCTCCGGCGTGAGCGGAGGCACCACCAGCTGCGGATCCGTCCCCTTTCGCGCGACGAGACCGCCGCCATGCTGCGGGGGATTCTGGGGCAGCCGATCCCCGGGCGGTTCGCGGACGCCCTGTACGAGCACGCCGAGGGCAACCCGTTCTTCGTCGAGGAGGTCGTCCACGCCCTGGCCGAGAGCCAGCGGCTGGGCGCCCTGCTCCAGAGCGCGCGGCAGGGGAGGCCCCTCGGCGCACTCGGGGTCCCCGCCTCCGTACTGGAGAGCATCCTGGCCCGAGTCGCGAGGCTGGACCAGTCCACCGCCGAGGTGCTGCGGTACGCCGCGGTGGCCGGCCGGCGGTTCGACTTCGACCTGCTGCTCCGGGTGACCGGGCTCGATGAAGCCGGGCTGCTGCGGGCCCTCACGACCCTGGTGGAGCAGCAGTTCGTCGCGGAGGAAGAAGCCGAGGACCAATACAACTTCCGGCATGCCCTGACCCGGGAAGCCGTGTACGGCAGCCTGCTGGGGAGGGACCGCAGGCGGAGGCACCGCGAGGTGCTGCATGCGGTGGAGGAGATGGATCGCTGCGTCGGGGGTTGGCGCGGTGCCCCGAGGCTTGTGACCGACGTGGACGTGCTGGAGGCGGCGGTCGAGGTGTACCTGCGGGTGGGACTCGACCCGCAGGGCATGGAGGCCCTGGGCGCCCTCGCCTCGCCGGCGGAGACGACCCCCACGCCCCTGGGCGAGGCCCGGCTGGCGGACGCCTCCGGGCTGGCCGCGGCGGCGCAGGCGGACCACACCGGCGCCGCCGAGCACTTCCGGCGGGCAGCCGGGTGCTGGCACGGGATTGGGCTCCCCTTTGAGGGGGCGCAGTCGCGCACGAGCTGCGCGGATTCGCTGCTCTGCACGGGCGGACGGGCGGACCGCCAACGGGTGGCCGGAGAGATGGAGCAGGCTCGCGTGATCCTCGCGGGCCTGGGCTCTCCGGGCGCGCAGGACCGGGCGCCCTCCCCCGGAGCGCCCTCTCCAGGCCGGCCCGCACCCGCCCCGCGGACCGCCGGGGACCGCCCACCGCCCGCGCACGACGACCTCAGCCGGCGCGAGTGCGAGATCCTGCGGCTCCTCGCCGCGGGGCGGTCGAACCAGGAGATCGCCCGCGAGAGCTTCGTGACCGTGGGGACGGTGAAGACCCACCTCCACCACATCTACGGCAAGCTCGGGGTGGGCAGCCGCACCAAGGCGGTGGCCCGCGCCCGTGAGCTGGGTATCCTTTCTCCGTAGGTCGCACGGGGGTGCGACATGAAGGCCGTGGAGCGGTACAGCCGTGGGGCGGACCTCCGGGTCCGCGAATCCATCTTTGGATAGACGCGCACTGCGGAGGCACGGGGTAGCTTGCGAGGGGGTGACGGCGAGCGCTCCCGCCCCGTGCGGGTCCGGCTCCGTCAGGCATCCCGCCCCCAGGCCCGCCGGACGCCGGGACCCGGTCCGCGGCCACGTACCCGCCCAACGAGGAGGATCGCATGCGCAGGTTCCGCAGTACGATGACCGCAGTGGCCGTAGTGCTGGTGGGCGGCTGCTCCGAACGCGCGGCGGTCACCACGCCCGAAGTCGTTCCGGAGGAGTCGCCGCGGCGGGGCACGGTGGTACAGCCCAACTTCGTATACGTCCAGAACGCCGACTTCTACCTGAACGGCAAGCCGTTCAAGCACGTGGGGGTCAACGCCCCGCAGCTGCTCTACCAGACCAACGACCAGATCCGGTACACGCTCGACCACCTGGAAGGTGCCGGGGTCCGGCAGGTAAGGGTATTCCTGCCGAACGACGGGATGGCCGGAAACAACTTCAACCCGTCGGGGATCGTCGGACGGCTCCAGTTCGTCCTGGACGAGGCGATTCGCCGCGACATCCGGATCACGGTGGCGCTCACGCACAACTACTTCCAGGACGTCTGGGCCAGCCTGGGGAACGGGGGGAAGCTCGTGGCCTACGGCGACCGCCCCTTCTACACCCGCGCCCTCGGGAACGGGGCCTTCATGCTCGACGACCGCTGGATCGACTGGGGGTACGCCGGCAACGGGAGCGGGCTCGGGAGCTACAAGGACCTGGCCTGGGCGGTGACCTCCCGTTTCAAGAGCCACCCGGGCGTCTTCGCCTGGGACATCGCCAACGAGGTGAACGGAAACCTGGGGGTCAGCGCCAGCCACAGCGCCTGGATCACCGGGAGGCTGGTGGCCTTCTACCGGGACATGGCCGCGACGATCAAGGCGGCCGACCCGAACCACCTGGTCACCACCGGGATCATCAGCACGGGATGGGCCGGCCTCAACGACACGCAGCGGCGCCAGCTCTACGAGGACCCGAACATCGACTACATCGTGGTCCACGAGTACAACAACCCCCCGAACAGCGCCGAGAAGGACGACATCTGGCGCGCGAACAACTGGTTCAACCCGCGCAAGCCGGTGGTGATCGAGGAGTTCGGGATCGAGGCGGCGCGCACGGACTTTTCGCTGGTGGCGAACTATTACTCCGACATGTACAACAACCGCGGGGTGGATGCCATCCTGCAGTGGGGGGTGCAGTTCAGCTGTCCCGCGATCGGAGGCGCGGACTGGGGGAGCGGCGACCACGTGTTCGGGCCGTGCGAGCAGAACCGGCTCCTGCAGTACAAGGACCTGTGGGCACGATGGGCCGGGGCGCTGGACCGCCGCAACGGCGGAAGCGATTTCCCCGTGAAGCTGGTGCAGGCGATCTGGCGCAGCAACCGCAAATACACCCGGCGGGTCCCCGTCGCCTCCGACGGCACGCTGCAGTGGGGCTCCGCCAGGGGATGGACCGAGGAGTGGGTCCCGAACGGCCTCCCCGGCTCCGGATCCATCCAGGCGTACGACATCGTCACCTGGCCGAGCCGGCGCATGATGGAGAGCGTGTGGCGCACGGACACCGGGTACTGGCGCATCATCAACCGCAACCCCGGCGGGGAGGTCGACTGGTGGGGATCGAGCGGCTGGTCGGCCCCTGTCGGCATCGGGACCCTTCCCGGCTCGGGGAGCTACCAGGCACAGAGCGACTTCGTGTACCCGAACGGGTCCACGCTCATGCAGGCCATCTGGCGCGGTGGCCAGGGGTGGTACCGGACGGTGCCCATGCTGAACGGCGAACCCAACTGGGGAGCCGCAAGCGCCTGGTCGGGCCCGGTGGCGCTGAGCACCCTCCCGGGCTCCGGAACCGTTCAGGCACAGGACGAGATCGTCTACACCAGCGGATCCGCGCTGATGCAGTCGTTCTGGCGCGGCGACCAGGGGTGGCACCGGACGGTGCCCATGCTGAACGGTGCACCCAACTGGAATGCGGCGAGCGTCTGGTCGGGCCCGGTGGCGCTGAGCACACTACCCGGCAGCGGGAGCGTACAGGCACAGGCCAACCACTACACCGGCTGGCCGCGGTAGCGCGGCGGGCGGAGTGAGCCGGCGGGGCGGGCCTCCGGGTCCGCCCCGCCGCGCGTCCGGCCGCTGGGCGCAGGGTTGTACGAACCGCGCGGCGGATCTATATTACAAGGCTCTGCTTCGGCGCCTCGGGCGAGTTCCCGACGGGCGCCGGCTTTGGCGTTTGCGATTTCCCGCGTCCCGGCACGGCACCGTGTTCGACCAGCTCAGCGAAAAGCTCGAAGGCGTGCTCTCCGGCCTCCGCCAGCGCGGGGTCCTCACCGAGCCCATGATCCGCGAGGGGCTCCGGGAGATCCGCCGCGTCCTGCTGGAGGCCGACGTCAACTACCAGATCACGCGCGACTTCATGAAGCGCGTGGAGGAGAAGGCGCTCGGGGAGCGGGTGCTCAAGTCGGTGTCCCCGGGGCAGCAGCTCGTCAAGGTGGTGCACGAGGAGCTGACGGCCATGCTGGGGGAGAAGCGCTCCGCGCTCGCCATCGCCCCCACCCCGCCCACCGTCATCATGATGGTGGGGCTGCAGGGCTCCGGTAAGACCACCACCGCCGGGAAGCTCGCGCGCAAGATGAAGCGCGAGATGCGGCAGACCCGCCTTGTCGCGTGCGACGTATACCGCCCCGCGGCGGTGGACCAGCTCCAGACGCTGGGCGAGCAGGTGGGGGTCCCCGTCTACGCCGAGCCGGGCTCGCAGGACGTGCTGGGGATCGCGCGGCGCGCGCTGGAGACCGCCACCCGCGAGCGCGACCGGGTGGTGATCTTCGACACCGCCGGGCGCCTGCAGATCGACGAGGAGATGATGGACGAGCTGAAGCGCCTCAAGGAGGCGCTGAAGCCCACCGAGATCCTCTTCGTCGCGGACGGCATGACCGGCCAGGACGCGGTCACCATCGCGCAGGGCTTCGACGAGGCGCTGGACGTCTCCGGGGTGGTGCTCACCAAGATGGACGGCGACGCCCGCGGCGGCGCGGCGCTCTCCATCTTCGGCGTCACCGGCAAGCCCATCAAGTTCCTGGGCGTCGGCGAGAAGCTGGACGGGCTGGAGGACTTCCACCCCGAGCGGATGGCCGGACGCATCCTGCAGCAGGGCGACGTGGTCTCGCTGGTGGAGAAGGCGCAGGCCGCCTTCGACCAGGACCAGGCCGCCAAGCTGGAGCGGAAGATGATGGGCTCCGGCCGCTTCGACCTGGACGACTTCCTGGTCGCCATGCGGCAGATCCAGAGCCTGGGGCCGCTGGAGAACCTGCTGAAGATGATCCCCGGGGTGAACTCCAAGATGTTGAAGAACGTCAAGGTGGATCCCAAGCGGATGAAGCACCTGGAGGCGATCATCCTGTCCATGACCCCCGAGGAGCGGAAGCGTCCGGAGATGCTGAACGGCTCGCGCCGCGCGCGCATCTCCCGCGGCTCGGGGCGCCCGGTGGTGGAGATCAACCGCCTGCTGGCGCAGTTCAAGGACATGCAGAAGCTGATGAAGCAGATGAAGGGCCTCCAGGGGATGATGCCCCGCGGGGGAGCCCTTCCGAGGATGCCGTTCGGCGGCGGGATGCCGTTCGGACGGTAGGGAGTGCGAAGTGCGAGGTACGAGGTGCGAAACTACGATCGCACTTGGCACTTCGCACTTCGCACTGGTTTTCTAGATCGTCCGCGCACCGTGGGCCGGCCGAGGAGCCGGCGGCGCAGGACGCCACCCGTTCAACACCAGGAGTCCAGGAATGGCGCTGAAGATCCGCCTCCGCCGCATGGGCCGGAAGAAGGCCCCGCACTACCGCATCGTGGTCGCCGAGAGCTCGTTCCCGCGCGACGGCCGCTTCGTGGCCAACGTCGGGCACTACAACCCGACCACCAACCCCGCCACCCTGGTCGTGAACCGGGACCTGGCGCTCTCCTGGCTCGGCAGGGGCGCGACGCCCACCGACACGGTGCAGTCGCTCTTCAAGAAGGCCGGCGTCTACAGCGACGCGCCGTCGGTGGTGGAGACCGCCACGGAGGCGGTGAGCGGCGCGGCCGACCGGGCCGCCGACGCCGTGAAGGGCGCGGCGTCCGCCGTGGCCGAGACCGCCGCCAGCGCGGCCTCCGCGGTGGTGGAGACGGTCCGTGACGCCGCCGAGGCGGTCGCGGAGCGGGTGACCGGCGGCGACGAGGAGGCCGCTCCGGCCGAGGCCCCCGCGGCGCCCGCCGAGGGCGAGCAGCCGCAGGGCTGACCCGCGTCCCGCGGAGCATCCCGATGGCCGGGAGCGAGCCGGAGTTCCTCGCGGTCGGTACGGTGCAGAAGCCGCACGGGATCCGCGGCGAGCTGTTCGTGCGGGTCGAGACGGACCGCCCCGACGCGGTGTTCACCGAGGGGCGCGTCCTCCTCCTGGGCGACGCGGAAGGAAAGCCGGCGGGCGGCTCGCTGACGGTGGAGCGGGCCCGGCCCTTCAAGGGCGGGTTCCTGCTCAAGGCCGCGGGGCTCTCCTCGCGTACGGAGGAGGTGGAGGCGCTGCGCGGCAGCTCGCTCCTCATCCCCGCCGCGGACGCCGCGCCGCTGGAAGAGGGCGAGGTCTTCTTCCACCACCTGGTCGGGATGAAGGTGGTGGCCGACGGCGAGGAGGTCGGCACCGTGCGCGACGTGTACGAGGCGCCCTCCGGCCACCTCCTGGGGGTGGCCCGTCCCGGGAAGCGGGAGCTGATGCTTCCCTTCGTGCGGGAGATGGTGCGCCGCGTGGACGTCGAGGCGCGGGAGCTGGAGATCGACCCGCCGGCCGGCCTGCTGGATCTTTGATGCGGATCCACCTGGTCACGCTCTTCCCGGAGTTCTTCCGCGGGCCCCTGGGGCTCAGCATCCCCGGGCGGGCCGCGGCGGCGGGGCTGGTGGAGTACGACTTCGTGAACCTGCGGGACTTCACCCACGACCGGCATCGCACCACCGACGACTACCCGTTCGGCGGGGGGGCCGGGATGGTGATGAAGCCGGGCCCCTTCTTCGAGGCGGTGGAGTCGCTCGCCCCTCCGGGGGAGGAGCGGCCGCGGGGGAAGGTCCTGCTCATGTCCGCGCGGGGGAAGCGCTTCACGCACGAGGACGCGGTCCGCCTCGCCGTGGAGCCGGAGCTGACGCTCCTGTGCGGGCACTACAAGGACGTGGACCAGCGGGTCCCGGAGGGGCTGGGGGCGGAGGAAGTCTCCCTGGGGGACTTCGTCCTTTCCGGCGGCGAGTTCGCGGCGCTCGCGATCGTGGACGCCGTGGTCCGCCTCCTCCCGGGCGCGATGTCGGACCACGAGTCCGCGTCCACGGATTCGTTCTACGAGGGGCTGCTCAGTCCGCCCTCGTACACCCGGCCCGCGGAGTTCCGCGGGATGAAGGTCCCCGAGGTCCTGCTCTCGGGCGACCACGCCAGGATCGAGGCCTGGCGGCGCGAGCAGGCCGAGCGCCTGACGCGCGAGCGGCGCCCCGAGCTGTGGGAGCGCCTGGAACACAGTTGACGTTGGGCGTCGAGCCCCCGCGGATGCGCGGAGCGCCGGCTCAACCTCTCCACTTTTCGAACACCGAGGGCCATACAATGCACGCGTTCATCGAGACCCAGCAGGAGTACATGCGGACGGACGTCCCCGAGTTCCGTCCGGGTGACACGCTCCGCGTCAACGTCCGCGTCCGCGAGGGCGACAAGGAGCGCATCCAGGCGTTCGAGGGCATCTGCATCGCCCGCAAGCACGGCGGGATCTCCGAGACCTTCAAGGTCCGCAAGATCTCCGGCGGCGTCGGCGTGGAGCGCACCTTCCCGCTGCACTCCCCGATGATCGCCTCCATCGAGCGCGTCCGTCAGGGCCGCGTCCGCCGGGCGAAGCTGTACTACCTCCGCGCGCTGCGCGGGAAGGCTGCCCGCATCAAAGAGCTCCGCACCCGGTAAGGTAAGCGGCTCGGTAAATCGCGTGACTCTGCGTTGCCCTGCGCGCGGCTCCCTGCGGCGTGAAACGACCACGCCTCAGTCGCCGTGCTCGGGCGCCTTGATTCACGCGATTTTCCTTCGCCGTCACGTTCACGCCGGGGTTTGAACGGCAACGGCAACGACGGGGATGGCGAAGAAACGTCGCGCAAACGACGAACGGCTCCGGGATCCGCTCTCCATCGAGCGCGGGTTCTGGAGCCGCGGCGTTTCGGTGCTGGCGGGGGTGGACGAGGTGGGGCGGGGGCCGCTGGCGGGGCCGGTGGTTGCGGCGGCGGTGATCCTCCCCGCGGGGCTCTGCCTAAACGGGGCGGACGACAGCAAGCGGATTCCCGAGGCGCGGAGGGAGGCGCTGGTGGGGGAGATCTGCTCGTGCGCGACGGCCTACGCGGTGGGGGCCGCCTCGGCGCGGGAGATCGACGCCGTCAACGTTCGCCGCGCGACGGCACTCGCCATGCAACGGGCGCTGGCGCGGCTCCCGGTGCGCCCCGACCACCTCCTGGTGGACGGGCTCCCGGTCCCGGAGCTGGGGCTGAAGGCGCAGACGGCGGTGGTGGAGGGGGACCACAGGGTGCACTGCATCTCGTGCGCGTCCATCCTCGCCAAGGTGGTGCGCGACCGCCTCATGGCCCGCCTCGCCGCGCGCTATCCGCAGTACGGCTGGGAGCGGAACAAGGGGTACGGCACCCCCGAGCACCTGGAGGCGCTCGCCCGGTTCGGCCCCACGCCCCACCACCGCCGCTCGTTCGCGCCGGTGCAGCTCACATCGCAACGAACCTGACCAGAATGCATACCGAGCACCTGCAGAACGTCCGCCCCTCGTGGATCGCCTTCGGCTGGTTCGCCGCCGCCGCCGTCGTCGGTCTGGCGCTGGTGGTCCTCGCCTCCGTAGGGATCCTCGACCCGGCGGCCGACTCGGGGGGCGGGTGGGTGCTCCTGGCGGTCCTGGTGGGCTTCTTCTCCGGAGGGTGGCTGGTGGGCTGGCGCACGGGGACCGCCCCGGTGCTCCACGGGGTGGGGATCGGCCTCTTCTCGCTGGTCGTCTGGTTCTTCGCCAACCTGCTCGCCAGCCTCCTGGACGTGGCGGGGTGGACCGGCCTCAGCCCGACCGTCGCCGCCGCCTCGCTCCTCCTCCAGATCGGCGCCGCGGTCTTCGGCGCGTGGTACGGAACCCACCACCACGCCCTCAACACCGCCGCCGACGACTGAGCCGGGGGCCCGCTGTCGCACTTCGCACATCGCACCTCGCACTTTCGCACTCCCGATGTCGTACGCAGAAAAGATCGCCGCGGAGCTCGGGCTCCGCGTGCCGCAGGTCCGGGCCGCGCTGGAGCTGCTCGGGGAGGGGAACACCGTCCCGTTCATCGCCCGGTACCGGAAGGAGGCCACGGGCGAGCTGGACGAGGTGCAGATCCGCGACGTGCGCGACCGCCACGAGTACCTGTCCGAGCTGGACGACCGGCGCCGCGCCATCCTGCAGTCGGTGGAGGAGCAGGGAAAGCTGACGCCGGAGCTGCGGGCGGCCATCGAGCGGGCGGACACCAAGGCGGCGCTGGAGGACCTGTACCGCCCCTTCAAGCCGAAGCGCCGCACGCGCGCCACCATCGCGGTGGAGCGGGGGCTGGAGCCGCTCGCCGACCTGCTCTGGGCGGGGGAGAGCACGGACGCGGGGCTGCTGGTGGCGGCGGCGGCCTTCGTGGACCCGGCGAAGGAGGTGCCGACGGCGGAGGACGCACTCGCCGGGGCGCGCGACGTGGTGGCCGAGCGCGTGGCGGACGACGCGGCGGCCCGCGCCTTCGTGCGCGAGCGGACCCGGGAGCGCGGCGTGCTGGAGAGCAGGGCGGCGCGCGGCAAGGAGGGCGAGACCTCCAAGTTCCAGGACTACTACGACTTCTCGCAGCCCGTGAAGCAGCTCCCCGGGCACCGCGTCCTCGCCATCCGGCGAGGCGAGGCGGAGGAGTTCCTGGTGGCGCGGATCGTGGCGCCGGAGGAGGAGATCGGGGCCGGGCTGGCGCAGCGCTTCGTCGCCCCCAGTCGCGCGCCGGAGCAGATGCGGCTGGCGGTGGAGGACGCGTACCGGCGGCTGATCGCGCCGTCGGTGGAGGTGGAGCTGCGCATGGAGCTGAAGACCCGCGCGGACGAGGAGGCCATCGTCATCTTCGGGCAGAACCTGGAGGCGCTCCTCCTGGCCTCCCCCGCCGGGGAGAAGACCGTGCTCGGGGTGGACCCGGGATACCGCACCGGGTGCAAGCTGGCCGTGGTGGGGCCCACGGGGGCGCTGCTCGCTACCGGGCACGTCTACCTCCACCAGGAGGACCGCGCGAAGCGCGACCTGGCGAGGATCATACAGGAGCACGGCGTGGAGCTGGTGGCGGTGGGGAACGGCACGGCTAGCCGGGAGACGGACGCGCTGCTGCGCGCCGTCGTTCGCGACCTCCCGGCGGAGGCGCGGCCCACCGTGGTGATGGTGAACGAGGCGGGGGCCTCCGTCTACTCCGCGTCCGACCTGGCGCGCGAGGAGTTCCCGGAGCTGGACCTCACCATGCGCTCGGCGGTCTCCATCGCGCGGCGGCTGCAGGACCCGCTGGCCGAGCTGGTGAAGATCGACCCCAAGTCCATCGGCGTGGGGCAGTACCAGCACGACGTCTCCCAGACCCGCCTCAAGCGGCGGCTGGACGAGACGGTGGAGAGCGCGGTGAACCGGGTGGGCGTCGAGGTGAACACCGCGTCCCCCTCGCTCCTCTCCTACGTGGCGGGGATCGGCCCGTCGCTGGCGCAGCGGATCGTGGAGACGCGCGACCTGCAGGGGGCGTTCCGCTCGCGGAAGCAGATCCTCGGCGTGCAGGGGCTGGGTCCGAAGACCTTCGAGCAGGCGGGCGGCTTCCTCCGCGTCCGCGGCGGGGAGCACCCGCTGGACGGCTCGGCGGTGCACCCGGAGCGCTACGCGCTGGTGGAGACCATCGCCCGGGACATCGGGGTGGGGCTGGGCTCGCTGGTGGGGAACGAGGAGGCGATCCGGCGCATCGAGCCCCGGAAGTACGTGGGCGACGGGGTGGGGCTCCCCACGCTGGAGGACATCCTCGCGGAGCTGCGGAAGCCGGGGCGCGACCCGCGCAGCGCGTTCGAGGCGCCCGCCTTCCGCGACGACGTGCAGACCGTGGCCGACCTCAAGCCCGGGATGGTGCTGCAGGGGACGGTCACCAACGTGGTGGCGTTCGGCGCCTTCGTGGACGTGGGCGTCCACCAGGACGGGCTGGTGCACGTGTCCGAGCTGTCCGACCGCTTCGTCCGGGACCCCAACGACGCGGCGAAGGTGGGCGACCGGGTGACGGTCCGCGTCCTCTCGGTGGACGTGCCGCGGAACCGGATCGCCCTCAGCATGAAGTCCGGGTCGGGGCAGGGCGGCGCCGGCGGAGGGCCGCGGCGCGAAGGCGGGAAGCGCGAAGGTGGGAACGCGAAGACGCCTGCCAGGCCGGCGGAGGTGAAGCCGGGGACGGCTCCCAACGGGATGCGGATCGTCACCCGGAAGTAGCGCGCGGGGGGTGCGGGGCAGAGCGGGCTTGACGCTGCCGCTCCGCGCCCTATTTTCATTCCCACATCCGCGGGAGCAGCACCGCTCCCGCACGTCTCTGCACCGGACCGCAAGGGTCCGGTGCCCTCCGATAACGGCAAACCCGTCGAAAGGCGGGGACGCAAAGCTACGAGGCTAAAGTGGACGCGCCCGCGTCCGCCACGCCAGTCGAGCCGCCGAAGAGGATCCTGCCATGCAGAAGCCGCGTTCCGGCGTCCGCTCCGCCGCCCCGTTCCGGGGAGATTCCACCGACAGCTCCGAGTCCCGCTTGCCGCACCGCCGCCGGTGTGCCTGGGCCGCACTCATGCTCGCCGCCGTGCTCGGGGGCTGCGACGTGATCCCCACCGGGAGCTCGCTCGCGAGCTCCGCCGACGTCGCGTCGGCAGAGCGGGACTTCACCGCGACCGTGAACCAGCACCGCGCCTCGCTCGGGTGCCCCGCGCTCGTCCGCGACGACCGGGTGGCCGCGGTCGCGCTCGCGCACAGCCGCGACATGGCCACGCGCAACTACTTCAGCCACAACTCCCCGGAAGGCGTCACCCCCTGGCAGCGGCTCGCCAGTGTCGGGGTGCGCTACGCCACCGCGGGCGAGAACATCGCCTGGGGCGTGAACTCCGCGGGGGAGGCCTACTCCATGTGGATGAACAGCGCCCCGCACCGGAGGAACATCGAGAACTGCGCCTTCACCCACCATGGCGTGGGCGTGTACGACGGGCGCTGGACCCACGTGTTCATCCGCCCGTCCTGAGCGAACGGCGCGGCCCCGCGGGTTGAGACGACCTCCTGAAACCGTTATATTCGGGGCTTCGTCCCGACCGCGGGGCGTTAGCTCAATGGTAGAGCAAACGGCTTTTAACCGTTAGGTTCTGGGTTCGAGTCCCAGGCGCCCCACCTGCTTGCCGAAAGCCCCGCGATCGCGGGGCTTTCGGCGTTTCACGGCATGCGCCTGGCTCCCCACGCCGCGCCTGTCTCGCCCTCCAGCGTCCCCTGTATCCGGTCCCCCTCCACCCGCCCGGCGAACCGTCGCCCCGCGCCCGACCCGCCCGCCGCCTCCGGGAGTGTGAAGGTGATCCGGTCCCCCACCAGCTTCACGTCCCGCAGCGGCAGCTCCCGTCCCCCCGCGCGCACCGTTCCCTCGACCCGCTGGAACTCCTGCCGGAGCCGCAGCGCGTAGCGTTCGCCGCCCGGCCCCATAACGCTCCACGAGCCGCCCACCTTCGCCGGGACCACCCAGAAGAAGACGCGCGGCCCGAACTCGGCGCCGGGCCGGCGGACGGTGACCATGCTGTCCGGCGCCCAATCGCCCATGGAGAAGGAGTGCGAGACCACACGCGTGCCGGGGCGGAGCTGCTCCAGCAGGATCGGGCGGAGCTTGAGGTTCACGCTGGCGGGGAGGTAGAGCGTGACCACGGTGGCGGGGCGCAGGTCGGCGGCGAACAGGTCGCCGTGCACGAAGCGGACGCGGCCCGCCACCCCGGCCTCCCGCGCGTTCTCCTCGGCGCGCTGCACCAGCCGGGCGTCCAGGTCGATCCCCACCCCGCGGGCGCCGTACAGCCGCGCCGCCTCGATGGGGATGCGCCCGTCGCCCGAGCCCAGGTCGTAGACGACATCGTCCGGCCCCGGGGCGGCGAGCGCCAGCATCTCGTGCACCACCTCCATCGGGGTGGGGACGTAGGGGGCCTCGGAGACCGGGCGCTGCGCCGCCGCCGCGCCGGGGAGCAGGGCGGCGAGCGCCGCGGCGAGGAGCGCGCGGGAGGCGCGGGACGAAGCTGCCATGGCGGTGCCCCCTTCGGAAGGGTGAGACTGCGGCGCTACCAGGTGAACACGTCCAGGATGCTGGAGTGGTCGTCGGTCCAGGCGCCGACGCCCGGCTTCAGGCGGGCGGTGCGCCAGCGCTTGTCGTCGGCCAGCATCCCCAGCGCCTCCTCCTCCCGCGCCGCCAGCACCCAGGTGGAGGCGTTCTCGTACGGCGTGTTCGGGGGGAGCCCCCAGGCGCCCACCCGCGCGGCCAGGCCCAGGTCGCGGACCGCGGCCGCCACCACCGACTCCAGGTCCAGGTAGCGGTTGCTGACGTGCACGGCCAGGCGTCCGCCGGGCTCCAGCCGATCCAGGTATACCTCCAGCGCCTCCCGGGTCAGGAGGTGCGTGGGGATGGCGTCCGAGGTGAAGGCGTCCAGCACGATCAGGTCGTACCGGGGCGCTCCCTCCCGCGATTCACGGGCCAGCGAGAGCCGCGCGTCGCCCAGGACGACGCGGGTCTCCGCGGGGGAGTCCGCCAGGTAGGTGAACAGGCGCGGGTCGCGGGCGATGCGCTCGATCCCGGGGTCGATCTCGAAGAAGGTCCAGGCCTCGCCTTCGGCCGCGTAGGCGGCCGTGGTTCCCACTCCGAGCCCCACCACCGCCACCCGCTGAGGGCGGGTGGAGAGCCCCTGCGTGGCGAAGACGTCGCCCAGCGGCCCGGAGCGGACGTAGTACGTGAGCGGGTCGCGGCGGCGCTCCGGCGCCTTGCTCTGCGCACCGTGCAGGGTGGAGCCGTGCGTGAGGACGTGGAACCGCTCCCGGCCGGCCTGCGCCGTGACCCGGTAGTGGCCGAAGAAGGAGCGGTCCGCGTGCAGCGTCTCGGCGGCGCGGAAGTCCTCCGCCGCGCGCAGGGCGTACACCGAGCCCAGGCAGAGCGCCAGCCAGAGGGGCGCCCGCCCCAGCACCAGCCCCAGCAGCGCCACGAAGACCGCCGCCATCGCCACGAACACCGGGGCGGACAGGGCTTCCGGGTCGCGCCCCAGGAGGAGGTAGAGCGCCACCGCGAACCCGGCGGCCCGCAGCGCCGTCGTGGCGTGCTCGGAGAGCGGCCGGCGCCCCTCCGGCCAGGGGCGCGCCAGGACGGCCAGCACCAGCACCAGCGGGTACTCCCAGGTGTGGTCGAAGACCGCCGGCGCGACCAGCACGTTGAACACCCCGCCCAGGACGCCGCCCACCGACAGCCACAGGTAGAACTCCGTGAGGTGCCGCGGGGCAGGCCGGCGGCGCGCCAGCTCGCCGTGGCAGACCATGGCCGTCACGAAGAAGGCCGCCAGGTGGATGGGGACCGCCACCGCCGGCCGGTTGAGGGAGCTCCCCAGCAGGAGGTAGATCACGGCGACGAGCAGGGCCGGCTGCACCCGCACCATCCACTCGTGCCGGAGCGGCGGCCGCTCCGCGAAGACCAGCGTGAAGGTGAGCAGGTACAGCGCAAGCGGGAGCACCCAGAGCAGCGGCGCCGAGGCCAGGTCCGTGGTCAGGTAGGTCGTTACCCCCAGCAGCAGGCTGGACGGGAGGAAGGCGAGCGCCACCCAGGTCGCGCGGTCCCGCAGCGATACCGGCGCCGCGTCCGGCGCGCCGGCGCGCGCACGGGCGGCCGTCCCCGTGGAGGGGGCGTGCCGCACCAGGAAGGCGCAGGCGGCCAGGAGCAGCACCAGCCCGGCGTACCCCGCCGCCCACACCCAGCTCTGCTCGGCCAGCCGCAGCCGCGGCTCCAGCAGGAAGGGGTAGGAGAGCAGGGCCAGGAGGCTCCCCAGGTTGCTGGCGGCGTACAGCCAGTACGGGTTCCGGGCGGCGGGCGAGCCGCTCTCCGCGAACCACCGCTGCAGCATGGGGCTGGTCGCCGCCAGGACCAGGAACGGCAGCCCGACAGTGCCCAGCAGCAGCGCGAGGAGCCACGGGATCGGCGCCCCCCCTCCCGGCGGTGCGGCGCTCCCGACGGAGAGCGGAAGCGCCAGTCCGGCGGCCAGAACCAGCGCCAGGTGCAGGGCGGCCTGTCGGCGCACGCCCAGCCAGCGGGTGGTCAGGTGCGCGTACAGGTACCCCCCCAGCAGCGCGGCCTGGAAGAAGAGCATGCAGGTGTTCCACACCGCGGGCGAGCCGCCCAGCAGCGGGAGCACCATCTTCCCGAACATCGGCTGCACCAGGAAGAGCAGGAACGCGCCCGCGAAGATCGCGGCGGCGTACGCGGCCACCAGCAGCCGCGCGCCGGGCTTCGGCACGGCCAGGGTGCCGGCGGTCGCGGCGGGGGGCAGGGCCTCCAGCGACGTCTCGGGGGTCGGAGTGCTCAAGGGCTCACGTGCGGATCGGGTCTGCGGTCCACGGACAAAGGTACCCGGACGGGCGCGGGTCCCGCGAGCCGCAGCAGACAGGCAGCGCGGGCCGCCGGGGCAACGAAGAAGGGCGCCCGCGGCGGGCGCCCTTCTCCCTTCCGGGCCGGGCGGCCGCGCCTACTGCTGCGCGGGGGCCGCTCCGTTCTTCAGCTCCTGCAATCGGGCCAGGAGCGTATGCGTCTCGGGATCGAGCTCCGCCATCCTGGCGACGATCCGCTGCTGGAACGCCTGGATGCGCTCGACCATCTGCGGGTCCTGCATCGCCCGCTGGCGCGCCGACGCGAAGCCCTGCTGGAGCTGCTCGGCCTCGGCGGCGAGCTGGTTCAGCTTCGCGTTGTCGCCGGCCTGCTGCGCGGCCTGCACCTCGGCCTTCAGCGCCTCGGCACGCTCCGCCTGCGCCCTGAACGTGGGATCGACGCGCTCCATCGTCGCCGTCAGCTGGTCGCCGATGGAGTCCTGCGCAGCCTGGAGCGCCGGATCCTGGAGGGCCCGCGCCTGGATCTGCTGCAGGCGGGCCTGGATCTGCTGCGCCTCCGTCTGCGCGGGCTGCTGCGTGGCTTCCGCGGGAGCCTCCTGCGCCGCGAGCGCGGCGGGGGCGGCGAGCATCGCCAAGGCCAGGAGCGTGGGTCGAATCGTCTTCAGCACGAATCCTTCCTTCCGGGGGTGAACGCGCCCGCGGGCGCCGGATCGCGCACCGACCGCCGGTGCACACCCGCTACCGGAAACCCCACGGGGCGCCGTGGGTTCCCCGGGCGCTCGCAGCAAGTGGCGTACGGGCGCGGGTTTGGGACCGCGAACTCCACCGCGCCCGGCGCGCTACTCCTCCACCTGCTCGCCGGTTCGAAGGTCGTACGACGGCCCTTCGATCCAGAGGAGGAGGTGCTCCGCGTCCCCCAGCTCCGGGTGCGGCGCGGCCAGCTCCACCGCCCAGAGGGGGTCCACCACCCCGGGGCGCACGGTCCGCTCCACCGTTTCCGCCTCGGTGTGGATCACCTTCACCACCGCGGGGGTGTCCAGCTCCACGCGGGTGTTGTCCAGGTAGCGCAGGTCGTACGCCACCAGCGACCGGACCGTGAAGGTCCAGCCGCGGTGGATCCGGTATTCCTCCCGGACCGTGTCCATGACCCACTGCCGCACCAGCTCGGGCTCCATCGTGCTCGTCGTCCTCCTCGCGTCGTCGCCGCCCCGGCCCGGAGCACGACCCGTTCCGCGCCCGCCGCGCCGGTTGCGCGGGAGCCGCGGAGAGGGAAGATTCACCAAAGGTTTCCCGCGGCAAGGCCCGCGGGCGCATGCCACTCCAGCCCGCCACCCCGCATGAACGACACCGGACGCCCCGAGGGGCCCGCCCTCGCGCGGGTTCTCCGCCCGAGAAGCCTCCGCCGCGCCGCGGCCGGCCTGCTGCTCGCCGCCGGCGCCGCGTGCGCCCCGGCCCCCGTGACGCAGGGCGCCGTGGCCGCGGCCCCGGGGACCGCCGTAGCCCCCTTCGAGCTGGACGAGGCCACGGTCGCCGAGCTGCAGGAGGGGATGCGCAGCGGGCGGTACACCTCCCGCTCCATCACCGAGGCGTACCTGGCGCGCATCGAGGCGCTCGACCGGCGCGGGCCGGCGCTTCAGTCCATGCTGGACCTCAATTCGGACGCCCTGGCCATCGCGGACAGCCTGGACGCGGAGCGCCGCGCCGGGCGGGTGCGCGGGCCGCTGCACGGGATCCCGGTGGTGGTCAAGGACAACGTGGACACCGCCGACCGCATGACCACGACCGCCGGCTCGCTGGCGCTGGAGGGCTCCATCGCCCAGCGCGACGCCTTCGTGGCGGAGCGGCTGCGGGAGGCGGGCGCCGTGATCCTGGGCAAGGCCAACCTCAGCGAGTGGGCCAACTTCCGCTCCACGCAGTCGTCCAGCGGCTGGAGCGGGCGGGGCGGGCAGGTGCGCAACCCGTACGCGCTGGACCGCTCGCCCTGCGGCTCCAGCTCCGGGACCGCCGTCGCCGTCGCCGCGAACCTGGCCCCGGTGGGCGTCGGGACCGAGACCGACGGCTCCATCGTCTGCCCGGCGGCCGCCAACGGGCTGGTGGGCGTCAAGCCCACCATGGGGCTGGTGAGCCGCGCCGGGATCATCCCCATCGCGGGGAGCCAGGACATCGCCGGGCCCATGGCGCGCACCGTGACCGACGCCGCCCTGCTGCTGGGCGCGCTCGCCGGGGCCGACCCGCGCGACCCGGCCACCGCTGCGAGCCGCGGGAAGGCGGCGGCGGACTACACCCGCTTCCTGGATCCGAATGGGCTGCGCGGCGCCCGCATCGGCGTGGTCCGGAAGGGGTTCACGGGCTACAGCCCGGAGACGGACAAGCTCTTCGAGGAAGCCGTCGCGACGATGCGGCGGGCCGGCGCCGTGCTGGTGGACTCGCTGGAGATGCCCCATCGCGGCGAGTACGGAGCCGCCGAGTACACGGTGCTCCTGTACGAGTTCAAGGACGAGCTCAACAAGTACCTGGCCGGGCTGGGCCCGAACGCGCCGGTGAAGTCGCTGGAGGAGGTGATCGCCTTCAACGAGCGCGAAGCCGCCCGTTCCATGCCGTACTTCGGGCAGGAGATCCTGGTCGCCGCGCAGGCCAAGGGGCCGATCACCGAGAAGGAGTACCTGGAGGCGCGGGAGAAGACCCGGCTGGCGGGGAAGGGGATCGACTCCCTGATGGCGCTGCACCGCCTGGACGCCGTCGTCGCGCCTACCGGGAGCCCCGCGTGGCCCATCGACCTGATCAACGGCGACCACTTCCTGGGAGCCAGCTCCACGCCGGCCGCGGTCTCCGGCTACCCGAACGTCACCGTGCCCATGGGGTTCAGCTTCGGGCTCCCGGTGGGGGTGTCGTTCTTCGGACGCGCCTGGAGCGAGCCGACGCTGCTCCGGCTGGCCTACGCCTACGAGCAGGCCACGAAGCACCGTGCCCCTCCGCGGTTCCTTCCGACCGTCGATCTCACGGTGCGGTAGGAGGCTCGTCATGACACAAGGCCGCGCCGTCCTGTTCTTCTGCGCCGACCCGGCCAGGGACCCCGTGGCGAGCCACGTGTTCGAGGCGTCGCGCCGGCTCCTCCCTCTGGTCGAGACCGGGGACGAGGTGGACGGGATGCCGGTCCTGGCGCACCGCGACGCGGCCGGCCGCGAGTTCGTGTACGTACGCACCGCCGAGGTGCTGAGCCACGACTACCCGCGCTACCTCCCCCTGCTGACCGGGCGGCTCAGCGGCTTCGACGTGGCGCTGCTGGTGAACTGGCACGAGGGCGCGAACGCCCCCGACGGCATCTTCATGGCGCATACCACGGGGGACGTCGTCTCGGGGCGGTTCGGCCCGGCCGACCCCGCCCTCACGACCGCCGTGCTCCGCGCCATCGAGCGCACGCGGACCGAAGCCGGGCTCGACCGGTACCGGACGGTCACGGAGGCCACGCACTGGTCTGGCGTGGTGTACGGCCATGCGCCCGAGCTCCTGACCTGCTACCCGGTGCCGCTCCTGGACGTCGAGATCGGGAGCTCGCCGGAGAGCTGGAGCGACCCGGAAGCGGCGGAGGTGCTCGCCCGCGCCCTGGTGCGCATCTTCGACGAGGAGCCGCCGCGCGGCGGCTCGGTGCTCTTCGTGGGGGGCGTGCACTTCGAGCCCAGCATCCGCGACGCGGTGCTCGGAGACGACCGCCCCGACGACGTGGCGGTCTCCCACGTGCTCGCCAACCACTGGCTCGTGGCGGGCGGCTACGGCGAGCCCGGGGGCGCGGAGAAGCTGGAGGCCTGCTGCCGCTCCATCGCGGGAGGGGTGGACGCCCTCGTCTTCCACGACAACCTCAAGGGAGCCCTCAAGGCCACGGTGCGCGCGGTCGCGGAGCGGCTCTGGATCCCGAGCTTCAACCACCGCAGGCTCCGCAGCCCCGAGCCGCTCCCACTCCGCGCCCCGGCCGATCCGACAGGGTAGCCGAGCCTTACCCCCTGCCGTCCGGCATCTCCCCACCCCCACCGCGGGCCGCCCCCTACTCCCCGCATCGTCCGCGGCGGCATAGATTCCCGCCCATCGCGACCCGGCCCCGGCACCCCCGGAGCGACTGTCGCACTTCGTACTCACGCACTCCGTCGATACATGCTCGATCCACTCCTCCGTCCCCGCTCCGTCGCCGTCGTGGGGGCGAGCCGGACGCCGCACACCATCGGCTACCAGATCCTGGACAACCTGGTGCGCCACGGCTACACCGGGCCGGTCTACCCGGTGAACCCCTCCGCCGCCTCCGTGCACTCCATCCGGGCGTACGCGTCCGTGGAGGAGATCCCCGACCCGGTGGACCTCGCCGTCGTCGTCGTCCCCAAGCAGCACGTGCAGGCGGTGGCGGAGGCGTGCGGGCGCAAGGGGGTGGGGGCGATGGTGGTGATCTCCGCCGGCTTCCGGGAGATCGGCGGCGCCGGGATCGAGCGCGAGCGCGAGCTGCTGGAAACGGTCCGCCGCTACGGGATGCGCCTGGTGGGCCCCAATTGCATGGGGGTGATGAACACGGCGCCCGACGTGTCCATGAACGCCACCTTCGCCCCCACCATGCCCCCGGACGGCCCCGTCGCCTTCCTGAGCCAGTCCGGGGCGATGGGCGTCACCATCCTGGACTACGCCTCCGAGTACGGGATCGGCATCTCGCAGTTCGTCTCCGTCGGGAACAAGCCCGACGTCTCCGGGAACGACCTGGTGCGCTACTGGGCCGACGACGAGCGCACCGGCGTCATCCTGATGTACCTGGAGAACTTCGGCAACCCGCGCCGCTTCACCCAGCTCGCGCGCGAGATCACCCGCCGCAAGCCCATCGTCGCCGTGAAGTCCGGGCGCAGCGGGGCCGGGGCGCGCGCCGCCTCCTCGCACACCGGGGCGCTCGCCGGGACCGACGCCGCCACCGACGCCCTGCTGCGCCAGTGCGGCGTGCTGCGCGTGGACACGGTGGAGGAGATGTTCGACCTGGCGATGGCCTTCTCGCACCAGCCCATCCCCCGCGGCAACCGCGTCGCCATCGTCACCAACGCCGGGGGGCCCGGGATCATCATCGCCGATGCCTGCGAGGCGCACGGGCTGGAGGTTCCCGAGCTGGCGGAGAGCACCCGCGCGCTCCTGGCCGCCCACTTCCCCGAGGAGGCGTCGCTGCGCAACCCGGTGGACATGATCGCCTCGGCCACCCCGCAGAGCTACCGCGTGGCCGTGGAGGCCGTGCTCGCCGACCCCAACGTGGACGCGGTGATCGCCACCTTCGTCCCCCCGCTGGGAATCCGGCAGGAGGACGTGGCCGAGGCCATCGTGGACGTCGCGGCCGGGCAGCGGGAGAAGCCCGTCATGGCGGTGCTGATGGGGCGCGAGGGGCTTCCGCAGGGGCTGGCCGAGCTGAACGCCGCGGGGATCCCCGGCTACCGCTTCCCGGAGTCGGCGGTGCGAGCGCTGGCGGCCATGTACCGGCAGCGCCGCTGGCTGGAGCGCCCCGTGGGCACCGTGCGCGCCTTCGACGTGGACCGCGCCGCGGTGGAGGAGATCCTGGGGCGCGCCCGCGACGAGGGGCGGGAGAAGCTCTCCGAGACGGAGGTGATGCGGGTGCTGGAGGCGTACGGGATCCCCGTCGCCCCGTACCGCGTCGCGCGGACGCCGGAGGAGGCGGTGGAGGCCGCGGAGTCCATCGGCTATCCCGTGGTGATGAAGGTCCTGTCGCCCCGCATCGTCCACAAGTCGGACGTGGGGGGCGTGGTGGTGGGGGTGGACGCCGCGGACGAGGCGCGCTCCGTCTTCGCGCGGCTCACCACCGAGGTGCCGGCGCGGGCGGGGATCGGGGCGGGGGAGGTGGAGGGCGTGCTGGTGCAGAAGATGGTCTCCGGGGGGAAGGAGACCATCGTGGGGATGCACTCCGACCCGCAGTTCGGGCCGCTCCTGATGTTCGGGCTGGGGGGGATCTACGTGGAGGCGCTGGGCGACGTGGTGTTCCGCGTCACCCCGGTCGCCGATGTCGACGCGCGCGAGATGGTGCGCTCCATCCGGGGCGCCGCCCTCCTGCGGGGCGTCCGCGGCGAGGCGCCCTCCGACGTGGCCGCGCTGGAGGAGACGATCCAGCGCATCTCGCAGCTCGTGGGCGACCACGACGCCATCCGCGAGCTGGACGTGAACCCGTGGCTGGCGTTCCCGCAGGGCGGGGTGGCAGTGGACGGCCGGATCTCCGTGCGCCTGGAGGGCGCGCCCGCTGGCCCGCCGCGCGCGGACGTGGTAGATTCTGCGCCGGACCCGGTTCTCATTCAACAGGACATAGCAACGTGAGCGAGCCCACCTTCCTGGTTCTGCGCAACGCCGCCATCTTCGGCCTGATCACTCTCGCCATCTACGGCGCGTGCCTCTGGATGATCCGGATCGAGGAGAACCGCAAGAAGAACCGCCGCTAGCCCGCCCCGCGGCGCGCGAACGGCCCCTCGCCCGGAGACTCGGGCGGGGGGCCGCGCGCATGGGGCTTGCAGGCCGTCCTGCCCCCCGCTCGGCGCGCCCGGGGGGAACTCGCGCGGGGGGCGGGATCGTATTACACTAGCATCGGGGGCACGCACGGGAGCCCGGGACATCGAGCCGGGGCCGGCAGCCCGAGTACCCGATCCACCAAGGAGGATGCATGAGGAAGCCCATCAGCAAGCACGCACTTCGCCGCGCCATGGAGCGCGTTCAGGGTGAGGGCCAGCTGGAGTGGAGCGGTCCCACGGGCGCGGTCGTCGACCGCATCTGGCACGAGCTGGAGAGGGAGGCGTTCAACCGGAAGAAGCCCTCCGGCCGCGACGCCGCGCGCCGGGCGCGGGCGCTCGCCACGGTCGGCGCCGGCGACGAGGCGCCGGCGGAGGAGACGGAGGAGTAGCGCTGCCGCCCCGGAGGGCTCGTTGAGCCGCTCGGACCGCGATTCGGGGAGCCCCGGGAAAGCCCGGGGCTCCCTTCGCGCCGAGCTCCTCTTCAACCTTTCCTTTCTGGCCTTCGCGGCCGTCGTCCTCGCCCTCTGGGCCGCATCGGTGCTGGACCTCGCCGCGCTCGACGGGGCGCGCGCGCTCGGCGCCATCCTCCTGCTGGCGGCCGCGGACGTGGCCGTGTTCGGAGTGCTGGGGAGCCACCTGGTGGGGAGGCTCGTGGTCCGGCCGCTCTCGGAGGCCGCCGACGCCGCCACGGCCATCGCCGACGGCGACTACCAGCGCCGAGTCCCCCCCGGCGAGAGCCGCGAGACCGCCGCATTGGCGGACGCCCTGAACCGCCTGACCGACCAGCTCCTGCAGGACCAGACGCGCCTGGCGGAGAACGTCCGCTCGCTCGACGAGACCAACCGCGTCCTGGTCGCCACCCAGCGCGACCTGGTGCAGGCGGAGAAGCTGGCCGGGATCGGGCGCCTCGCCGCCGGCGTGGCGCACGAGGTGGGGAACCCGCTGGGGGCGCTCCTGGGGTACGCGGCGGTGCTGCGGCGCCGCGGGGTGGACGAGGAGCTGCTGGGCGGGGTGGAGCGCGAGGCGCGCCGCATCGACCGCATCGTCCGCTCGCTCCTGCAGTACGCCCGCCCGCACGGCGGCGCCCGGGAGCGGGAGGAGGTGGACCTGAACGCCTCCATCCGGCGGGTGGCCGCGCTCCTCCGCGAGCAGGGGCGCCTCGCGGAGGTGGAGCTGCGCCTCCGGCTCGCCGAGCAGCTCCCCCCCATCCACGCCGTGGCGCACGACGTGGACCAGGTCTTCGTCAACCTGTTCACCAACGCTGAGGCGGCGATGGAGGGGCGGGGGACGCTCACCGTGCACACGGTGGTGCGGAGCTTCGAGCCCGCCCGGCGGATCCCCCCCCGGCGCGCGGACGACCCCGCGGGGGTGGACTACAGCCACCTCCGCCGCCCCCGGCACGGGTCGCACCGCGACGCGCAGCGCCTGGAGGCGGGCGACGAGATCGTGCAGGTTCTGGTGGCCGACACCGGGCCGGGGATCCCCCCGGAGCACGTGGAGGCCGTCTTCGACCCCTTCTTCACCACCCGCCAGCCCGGCGAGGGGACCGGGCTCGGGCTCGCCATCGTCGCCAGCACGGTGACCGAGTTCGGAGGGCGGGTGGAAGTCACCTCCGCGAACGGCGGGGGCGCGGTGTTCGCCCTTTCCTTTCCCACCGGCAGGCACGCATCGTGAGCTCCGGCCGCATCCTGGTGATCGACGACGAGGCGGGGCTCCGCCACACCCTCTCCCTGATCCTCCGGGAGGAGGGGTACGAGGTCGCCACGGCCGAGGACGGCGAGGTGGGGCTCCGCACCGCCCTGGCCGAGCCCCCGGACCTGGTACTCTGCGACGTGCGAATGCCGCGGCTGGACGGGCTCCAGTTCCTGGAGCGCTACCAGGAGGCCGGCGGCACGGCGCTGGTGGTGGTGATGAGCGCGTACGGCTCGCTGGACTCCGCGGTGGAGGCCATGCGCCGCGGCGCCTACGACTACGTCTCCAAGCCCTTCAACGCGGACGAGATCCTGCTCACCCTCCGCAAGGCCGAGGAACGGGAGCAGCTCCGGCGCGAGGTGGTCCGGCTGCGGAAGCAGGTGGGCGAGGTGGAGGGGTTCGAGGAGGTGGTGGGGCGCTCGCAGGTGATGCGGGAGGCGCTGGAGCTGGCGGGCCGGGTGGCGCCGTACCCTTCCACGGTGCTCATCACCGGCGAGAGCGGCACGGGGAAGGAGGCCATCGCCCGCGCCATCCACCGCGCCTCGCCGCGGAGCCAGGCGGCGTTCGTGGCCGTCAACTGCGGCGCCATCCCGGAGAACCTGCTGGAGTCGGAGCTGTTCGGGCACGAGAAGGGCGCCTTCACCGGGGCCGACCGGACGCGTGAGGGGCTCTTCGCGGAGGCGAACGGGGGGACGCTCTTCCTGGACGAGATCGGCGAGCTGCCGAACCCGCTCCAGGTGAAGCTCCTGCGCGTGCTCCAGGAGCGGCGGGTGCGCCGCGTGGGCGCCTCCGCCGAGGTGCCGGTGGACGTCCGCGTGCTGGCGGCCACCGCGCGCGACCTGGTGGAGGAGGTGCAGGAGGGACGCTTTCGGGACGACCTGTTCTACCGGGTCAACGTGGTGCAGATCCACCTCCCGCCGCTCCGCGCCCGCCCGGAGGACATCCCCCTCCTCGCCGGCCACTTCCTCCGGCGGCACGCCGCGCGCTTCGGGATCGCCGCGGGCGAGCTCCCCTCCGCGCTCCTCCCCGTGCTCGCCTCGTATCCCTGGCCGGGGAACGTCCGCGAGCTGGAGAACGTGGTGGAGCGCGCCCTGGTCCTGTCCGGCGGCGACGTGCGCGAGGAGCACCTGCCGCCCCACGTGCGCTCCGGGACCCACCCCTTCCACATCACCCCCGACGACGCCGACCTTTCGGTGAAGCGGCGGCTCCCGGCGCTGGAGCGGGAGCTGATCGCCCGGGCGCTGCAGCGGACGCAGGGGAACCGCACCCGCGCCGCGGACCTGCTGGAGCTGTCCGTGCGGGCGCTGTCGTACAAGATCCAGGACTACGGGCTGGACTGAGGGCGCGGCCGTCGGGAGCCGGGCGCACCCGGCTCCCGTCACCAAAAAGGGGGGAAGTGTCGGCAGGATTCTGCGCGTACTTTAGCCCATTGCGTGATCGGGACTCTGCGAATATCTTCGGCCTCCCGCTGTGCACTGCGTCCACGAAGTTCGCCCGTCTGATGCCCGTCCTCCCCCGTGATGTCCGCGGCTTCTCGCTCCTGGAGCTGCTCACCGCGCTCGTGATCGTGGGGGTGCTGACCTCCCTCGCCGCGCCCGCCATGGACCGGGCCCTGGCCCGGATGCGCACCCGCGCCGCGCTCGACCGTTTCACGGGCGACCTGTACCACGCGCGGATCCTCGCCGTGCGCTCCGGGCGGGCGGTGGTCGTCCAGTTCCCCGGGTCGGAGCGGTGCGGCGGCGCGGCGAATCGCTACGGCACGGACCACTACCTGGTCCTGGCGAGGGACGGCTCCGACCGGGTGCTGAAGCGGGTCGCGCTCGGCGGGGGAGGGCTCTGCCTGGAGATGAACCAGTCGGACTCCATGCGCTTCGACTCGCGCGGGATGCTGCGCGGCCTGGGGAACCGCACCGTGGTCGCCCGGCGCGGCGGGGACGTCCGCGATTCGCTGACGGTGTCGCGCGCGGGGCGGATCCTCCGCAGGTTCTGACGCGGCCACCCCGGGAGGGCGAACCGGGAAAAGTTTTCCATCCCGGAAGAAAGGTGGGGCTCCGCGAGGCGGCCGCGATCGCTAAGTCGTTGCGGCATAACACTGTCTTCCGCGGCACGCTCCTTCCTTAGGACGGGGGCATGACCACACCACCTTCCTCCCCCCGCCGCTCCACCGCCGGCTTCAGCCTCCTCGAGCTCATGGTCGTGCTGCTCCTGGTCATGATCATGGCCTCCGTGGCCGCCCCGCGGATGAACACCATGGCCGCCAAGCAGAAGACGCAGGGCGCGGTCGGACAGCTCAGCGCCGACCTGGCGTACGCCCGCGTCCTCGCCGTCCGCTGGGGCCGCCCGACCTCGGTCCGGTTCGCGGCATCCGGCACGGAGTACACCGTCACGGTGGACACCGCAGGCACGGCCTCCCCGAACTTCCGGACCGTGAAGCGGGTGCAGCTCGGGCGCGACTACGCAGGCGTCCGGCTTACGCCTCCCGCGGCCCAGGTCTCGTTCGACACCCGCGGGATCGTGAAGGCCGGCGGCGGCACCTTCACCATCGCCGGGGCCACCATGACGGACACGCTGAATCTCAATGCTACCGGGAGGACGTACCGTGACAGGTGATTCGGCGCGCCTGCGCTCCGACGACGGCTTCACGCTCGTGGAGGTGCTCGCCGCGATGATGATCCTCGCGGTCGGGCTGCTGGGCCTGGAAGCGCTCGGCATCGGGGCATCACGGATGCTCGTCCGCGCGGAGAAGGAGAGCCGGGTCTCCACCCTGGCCGCCACCCACCTGGAGGCGGGGCTGCGCCAGGCCCGGGCCAATCCGGCGGGCACCGGATCTTCCTGCCCGGTGGAGGAGCGGGGGAAAGATACCGTGTGCGTGACCGTCCAGGCCGTCACCGGGGTCGCGAAGACACGGCGGGTCACGGTGACCGTCCGGCCCGTCCGCGGCGCCGTCCGCGTCGACTCCTTCGTGGTCTCTTCCACGTTCTACGACCCGGCGATCCCATGAACAACCGCGGCTTTACCCTGGTCGAGCTCGCGGTGGCGCTGGTCATCGGCGGCTTCCTCGTGGGTGTGGTCTTCCAGTTCGTGAACGGGCACCAGCGCTTCGTGGGAATGCAGAGCGCCCGCGAGGAGGTCCAGCAGAACGGCCGCGCGGCCCTGGAGCTGATCTCGGCCGAGCTGCGCGGCGCCAGCCGGGGCGGGATCGTCGCCGCGACCGCGGGCTCCATCCGGTTCCGGTCCCCGCGCATCTGGGGGATCGTGTGCGGTCCCGAAGTCAGTGGGACGCGGGTCGTCGTCTTCCCCGGCGTGGACCTCACGCCGTTCAAGGGCTCCAACCTGCCGGACAGCCTCGCGCTGCGGGAGTCCCCGGCCGCCCCGCCCGTGCAGTGGCGGTTCGCCTCCGTGACGGACGCCACCCCCGCGGCCGGACAGGGTGCGGCGCAGTGCGGGGTGATTGACCCGCAGCCCGGTCGGGTCCAGGTCCGTACGCTCACGAACGTGCCGACCACGATCCCGTTCCAGCTCGGCGAGCCCGCCTACCTGTACGACATCGTCGAATACGCCACGGGCAATTCGAACGTGCCGGGGAAGTGGCTGCTCAGGACTGCGGGCGGGCCGGCGCAGCCGCTCGCCGGACCGCTGAAGGAGGTGGAGAGCGTCCCCGTCTTCCGGCTCCGGTACTTCGACGCCGGCGGCACGGTGCTGGATCCGATCGTCGTCGCGAACATCGCCGAGGTCGAGGTGAAGGTCACCACGATCAGCCGCTCGTCCAAGCCGTCGCTGGAGTTCAGCGACTCCACCCGCGTCCGCCTCCGGAACTGACCATGCGCGTCAACCGTAACGTACCGTTCGCCCGGCTGCGAGGCGACCGCAGGGGCATGGCGCTCCCCGTGGCGCTGTTCGGGCTCGTGGCGGTCACCATTCTGGTCACCTCGGCGCTCATGACCTCCACCACCGAGGCGGCCATGAGCAGCGCGAACCTGGATGCCACCCGGGCCCTCTACACGGCCGAGGGGGCGGTGCAGGCCTACGTCGCGAGCCGGGGCGCGGAGCTGGACTCCGTGCGGAACCTGGACTGGCAGATCCCGGGAACCACCCAGAGGGCGCGCATCACCGTGACCCGCCTGGGCCGCCTGCCAGGCGACATCACCGCGAACCCGCCGTTCGGTCCCACCGACCGGTACTCCGTCCTGGCCGAGCCGCTCGTGAACGGGCGGCCGGGGCGGGGGGTGATCGCCCTGGTGTCGCTCCCCAGCGTATATACGCACATGGCCCTGAACGTGAACGCGGGCGCCACGGTCGGCTCGGACCTGGAGGTGGGCGGGAATTCGAAGGTGGTGGACCGCTCTTCTGCGTGCGCCGATAGTCTCGGTGCCGCGGCCGTCGTCCACGAGGCCGGCACCACCGTCACGACGAGCGGGAGCGGGAACATCTCCGGGTCGGTCCAGCAGAGCAGCCTCAGCGGGCAGGCGTTCATCGATTGGATCCTGAATGGAAAGACGCTGGAGGAGTTCGCCAAGTTGGCCGACATCAAGTTCGGCCCCAGGCTCGACCCGGAGCTCTTCCCCAACAACGCGAGGGCGAAGTGGGACGCGACCAATCCCAAGCTCCGCTGGGGGTGCCCCGCGGGGATTGCGGGCGTCACCTGCCCAACCAACGACCCGCAGACGAACCTGTATCCCACCGTCGGGGTCGACGCGAACGGCGGAACCGTCAACCTGCAGGGCGACCACGGGCAGGGGATCCTGATCATCTTCAATGGCAACCTGGAGATCCAAGGGAACTTCCAGTACAACGGGATCGTCCTCGTCGAGGGCTACACCAAGATCACCGGCACCGGCGGCGGGAGCACCACGAGCAAGATCGAGGGGGCGCTGATCTCGCTCGGCCAGAACACGACCCAGAAGACCAACATCGCGGAAAGCGCCACGATGGGGAACGCGGTGATCAGCTACAACCGCTGCCAGGTGAAGGCCGCCCAGGACGCCTTCAACCAGAGGCAGATCCAGAAACCCGTCTTCCAGGCCCCGCAGGCCACCTTCGGCTGGTTCGAGCTGGTGCGCTGATTCCGCACGACCGCAGCCTTCCTCCTTGACGTACGCTTCCGCGGGCCGTATCGTTTCCGGACACCATCCAAACTGAAGCGGCGCCCCTCCCGGGCGCCGCCCATCTCCGGTCCGCGGGCGGCCCAGCCCACGCATCATCAACGCTGGTTTTCTCTCCCATGGTATCTCTTCTCCGCCGCGGCAAAAGCACCGTCGGCCTGGACATCGGCAGCGGCTTCATCAAGGTGGCGGTGGTCGACCACTCGGGCGCCGCGCCGGAGCTGGTGCACGTCTCGCACACCCCGCTGATCGCCGACGCGATCGTCGAGGGCGAGATCATGGACCCGCAGCTCGTCGCCGAGACGCTGCGCTCCATCTTCGAGACCTCCGGCGTGAAGGCGAAGAACGTGGTGGTCTCCGTCGGAGGCCGCGACGTGATGGTCAAGAAGATCCAGATGGACCGGATGAAGGAGGCCGACGCGCGGGAGGTGATCCGCTGGGAGGCCGAGCAGTACGTCCCCTTCGACATGGAGAACGTGCAGCTCGACTTCCAGATCCTCGACCCGCTGGAGGACGGCCTGCAGATGAGCGTCCTGCTGGTGGCCGCCAAGCGCGAGCTGGTGGACCAGCGCGTCTCGCTGCTGCGCGACGCGGGGATCACCGCCACGGTGGTGGACGTGGACGCCTTCGCGCTGCACAACGCCTTCGAGTACAACTACCCCGACTCGCGGGAAGGCACGCTCGCCCTGGTCAACGTGGGACACGAGATCTCCACGGTGAACGTGCTCCAGGGCGGCGCGCCGGTGCTCACCCGGGACGTTCCCTTCGGCTCGCGCCGGCTGCGCGAGGAGCTGCGCCGTCTCCACGGCCTCACTGCCGAGGACGCCGAAGCCGTGCTGCAGGGGCGCTCGCCCCGCGCGGGGGAGTTCCGGGCGCTCCTCGAGGAGGGCTCCGACGAGCTCGCCAACGGGATCGAGCGCGCCGCCGCGTTCCTCTCCATCGGCGACTCCGGCGGACAGGGGCTCGGACGGATCTATCTCTGCGGCGGCGGTGCCCGGATCCCCGGGCTCGCCGAGACCATCGGCGCGCGACTCCGCGTCCGCACCGAGGTCGCAAACCCCCTCCAGCGGCTCCGCGTCAAGCCGGGTGTGACCTCCCTCTTCCCGGTGGACGAGCTCGCCCCCATGCTGATGCTCCCCGTCGGCCTGGCCCTCCGGTCCGCCGCCTGATTCAGGAAGCAATCCCTTGATCGAGATCAACCTCCTCCCCGCCGGGGAGAAAAAGCGCCGCGCCGCCGGCCGGCCGGGCGCGTCCCGCAGCGCCCCCGCGCTCCCGAAGTTCTCGGGAGACCCCTACATGCTCGGCTTGGGCTCCCTGGCCGTGCTCCTCCTGGTGGGGATGGGCTTCATGTACTGGCGGGTGGACACCGGCCGGGCCGAGGTCGAGACGCGCATCGAAGAGGCGCGGCAGGACTCCGTCCGCTTCGCCTCCACCATCCAGCTCGTGGAGGCCATGGAGTCGCGCCAGGACACCATCGAGAGCAAGATCGAGGTGATCCGCGGCGTCGACAGCCGGCGCTACATCTGGCCGCACATCCTGGACGAGATCAGCCGGGCGGTGCCGCCCTACACCTGGCTCACCAAGGTGGTGGCCCTCGATGCCCCGCCGCCCCCCGCGCCCGTCACCGCCGCGGACTCGGCGGCGGCGAAGAAGCCGCAGGCGCCCGTCGGGCCCGCCTTCAGCCTCGAGGGGAACACCGGGTCCACGCAGGCCCTGACCCGCTTCATGAAGAGCCTGGAGGCCTCCCCCTTCATTCGCGAAGTCACCCTGGTGACGAGCGAGCAGGTCAGCACCGGGGGGCGGACGTACCAGAAGTTCACGCTCGAGGCCCGGTACGAGGTCCCCGACTCCTCGTTCGTCGAGACCGTCCCCGTCATCTCCCTCCGATAGCAACATGGCGCTCCCGGCAATCGATCCGCAGAAGCGGCAGCAGCTTCTCCTCGGGACCATTCTGGTCCTGGGCCTGGCGTACCTCTTCCACAGCTACCTGTACTCTCCCAAGCGGGAGGAGCTCTCCGGGCTCGAGACCCGGCTGGCGGGGCTGGAGACTCAGAACCGGGCGGCCCGCGCCGTGGCGCAGACCTCGGGTACCGCCGAGGTGGAGCGGAAGCTGGCGCTCTACCGCGACCAGCTCCAGGCGGTGGAGGCGCTGATCCCCTCCTCCGAGGAGCTCCCCGACCTGCTGGACGCCATCTCCGCCGAGGCGCAGCGCACCGGGGTGGAGGTCACCCTGATCCAGCCGACCGGCGCCACGGAAGAGGCCTACTACACCCGCCGTGTCTACGACGTGGCGGTCCTGGGGGCCTACCACTCCGTGGGCGACTTCCTGACGCGCGTCGCGTCGCTTCCACGGATCGTGACCCCGCTGGACCTGAGCCTCGTCGCGCGCCCCACCGAGTCGCCGGACCAGGCGCCCAAGGTGGAGGCCCGCTTCTCCATCGAGACCTACGTAATCTCCCCCACCGAGAATGCAGCGCATGTGGAGCAATCCGAATAGGGCCCTCCGCCTGGCCCTGCTGGCGGCCGGGCTGGCCCCGCTCGCCTGGCCGGCGTCCGCGCAGAGCAAGGGCGACGACCCGTCGCTGGTCTACCGCCGCGAAGTCTTCCAGTACCCGCGCGGGGCGCGCCCCGACCCCTTCCGCTCCCTCCTCACCCCGGAGGAGCTGGGGTACCGCGTGGAGGACATGCGGCTCACCGGGGTCATCTACAGCCCCAATAGCCAGGTCTCCGTGGCGGTGCTCACGGACGCGCTCAGCAAGAAGCGGTTCCGGCTCCGCGTCGGCGAGCGCGTGGGGGGGATCACCGTCGCGGCCATCCACCCGCGGCGCGTGGACGTGGTGGTGAACGAGTTCGGAGTGATCCGGCGTGAGACGCTGCAGCTGCGGCGTCCCGATCCGGTGCAGGAGGCAACCGGGCCCCAGCAGCAGGCGCAGGGAGCGATTCCGGCGGTGCCCGCGGGCTCGCCGGTCCAGAACGCGGCACAGAACGGGAGAGGAAAATGAAGCGCTTGCTGGCACTCCTGGCCCTCGTACCCCTGCTCGTGGCGGCGTCCCCGCCGGCCGGCAACGGGGACGTGACCACGCTGCGCCTGGAGCCCCGCGAGGGGCGGGCGGAGCTGATCATCGAAGTGGCGGGCGGCGACGTCCGCTGGACCGACTTCCCGCTTTCCGGCCCCCCGCGGGTGGTGCTGGACATCGCGGGCGCCCGGAGCGCGCTCCCCAGCGAGCGGTACCAGGGGATCGACCGCGGCGGCGTGACCGGGCTGCGCACCAGCCAGTACGAGTCGGACGTGGTGCGGGTCGTCGTGGACCTGGCGCGCCCGTCGCAGTACACGGTGGCGCGGGTCCCTGAGGGGATCCGCATCTCCTTCGCCTCGTCCGCGAGTGGCTTCGAGCCCTGGAGCAGCGGTTCCGGGGCGCCGCGGGCGGCGCGCCGCGAGGAGCCCCGCCGCCATCCGGCCGCCCCCGCGCAGCAGCCCCAGGCGCGGCAGCAGCGCCGGATGACGGTCAGCTTCTACGAGGCCGACATCCGCGACGTGCTGGCGAGCATCGCCGAGTTCGCGAACCGCTCCATCGTGGCGGGCACGGGGGTGGAGGGGATCCGCGTCACCGCGGAGATCAACAACCAGCCGTGGGACGTGGCGCTGGAGACCATCCTCCGCGCCAACGGGCTGGCGCACGAGGAGCTTCCGAGCGGGATCATCCGCGTGGACAAGATCGAGGCGCTGGCCCAGCGCCGCGAGCAGGAGCCGCTGGTGACCCGCACGTTCCGGGTGAACTACGTCCCGGTGGCGGAGCTCGCCAGGACGCTGGAATCGCTGAAGACCGCGCGCGGCGCCGTGGCGACGAACCCCACGACCAACACGCTGATCGTCACGGACGTCGCGGGGGCGGTGAGCAACATCGAGTCGCTCATCCCGCAGCTCGACATCCGCACCCCGCAGGTGGCGATCCAGACCAAGATCATCTTCGTGAACCGCTCCAACGTGGAGGAGCTGGGCGTCACGTACGACCTCAAGGACTCCCGCGGCAACTCGCTCAACCGGCTGGTGGGCGTGCCGGAGCGCGACCTCGTCACCGGCGAGCTCACCGGCGACCTGACCCGGAGCGACCTGGTCCTGCTGGGCGGCAACTCGATCGCCGCGCTCGGCAACGCCAACACGCGCGTCGTGGGGGCGTCGCTGGAGACCGTCATCTCGCTGGTGCTGGGCCGCTACACCCTGATCTCCTTCCTGGACGCGCTCCAGACGGCGCAGCTCTCGGACGTGCAGGCCGCCCCGCTGATCACCACCCTCGACAACCAGGAGGCGGAGATCTGGGTGGGCGAGCGTACGCCGATCCGCGTGGTGGACGTGGCCGGCGGAGGTGGGGGCGGAGGGGGCGGGGCGGGGCTGCCGCGCGCCACCGCGGAGCTGGTGGAGACCGGGATCCGTCTCCGGGTCACCCCCACGATCACCGCGGACCGGCGCGTCCTGATGCAGCTCCACGCGGAGCGCTCCGCGGCCGTGGCCGCAGCGGGCGACATCGGCGTCTCCTTCCAGACGCAGCAGGGCGACACCCGGCTGATGGTGCGCGACGGCGAGACCGCCGTGATCGGCGGCCTCACCGTCACCGAGGTCACCAGCACCCGCGCCGGGATCCCGTTCCTCATGGACATCCCGTTCGTGGGCGCCCTGTTCCGCACCTCGCGCAAGCAGGAGCAGAAGCGCGACCTGCTCATCATGGTCACCCCCCACATCGTCGAGGAGTCCTAGTGCAGACGCTCATGGCCAGCCGTCGGCGGGCCGCCCCCTTCCTGGCGGCCTTCGCCCTGCTGCTCCTGGCGGCATGCGGCGGCGACAACCTGTTCGCCCCCGGGACCGGCGGGCGGACGAACCCGGGCACCGGCGGCGGGGCAGGGAAGGACACCCTTCCGCCCACGGTCGCCATCCTCGCCCCGCTAGAGGACGCGCTCATCGCCGCGGGAGACTCGCTCACGGTCCGCGTGGCGGTGGCGGACGCGAACGGCCTGGCCGGGCTGGAGCTGAGCGGCTTCTCGGTGGCCGCCGGGGGGAACGTGGAGCGCTTCGCCCGCCGGAGCATCACCATGGGGTCCACGAAGGACACGGTGCGCGCGGACACGGTACGGGCGCTCCTTGTCCCCACCGGGCCCGCGGAAGCGGCCCGCGTGTTCGTCGTGGCGCGGATCACCGACCTGGCGGGGAACACCCGCGCCGACACCGTCGCCATCACCACCGCGATCATCCGGGGGCAGCGGATCCCGCTGGAGTTCCCGCGCGACCGGATCGTGGACATGGTGAGCGACGGGGAGCGGCTCTTCCTTTCCAACTTCACCCGGAACCGGGTGGAGGTGCTGGACCTCCGCTCCGGCGCCCGGTCCAGCTTCCGCGTGGGATCGCAGCCCTGGGGCCTGGCGCTGAGCCCGGACAGCGCCACGCTCTACGTGGCCAACAGCGGCGGGACGAACATCTCGGTGGTCAACCTGGCCGCCGGCGCCCTGGCGGAGGACGAGAGCCGGCGGATCCAGACGCCCAACATCCACCTCTTCGACGTTCCCTTCACCAGCGACTCGGTGGACGTGGTCGACGAGGACGGGCGGCGGCGGAAGATCGCCGCGCAGGTTCCCTCCAAGGTGACCGTCTTCGACTACAGCGACCGGCCGCAGTTCATCGCGCAGACGGTGGGTGGCGAGCTGCTCTACTCCACCGTTCCGACCGGGACCGCGCCCGTGGGGACCCTCCGCCGGCGGCGGACCAACGGCGTGGTGGAGATGTTCGTGGACTACGCGCGGCGCGACCAGACCAGCAAGATGGTCATCGTGAACGCCCTGGACGCCGGGCTGATCGAGGGCAAGCCGAACCGCCTGGCCCTGGTCACCCGGGAGGGCGTCCGGCTCACCGGCTTCGTCGACGAGGTCCGGGCCGAGCTCCTGCGGCTGGGGTCCGAGACCCGGTTCGAGTACCACCTGAACCTGGACGACATCGGGCTCCGGGACACCACCTTCGTCAGCGTGAGCGGCGACCACCGCTCCGTGGCCTTCGGCGAGGGCGCGGTGAACCCCGGCCGCATCATCCTCTTCCGGGAGGCCGGCGACGGGCTCCTGGTGCGGAGCGGCGACACCCGCGACCTGGTGAACAACGCGGCGGAGCGCGTCATCGGGCTGGGCCTGAACCGCGACGGCACGCTGGGCGCCGCGCGCGGCCGGCAGGCCTACTTCTTCGACCCCGCCCTGCGCCTCCTGGGCGTCACCACGACGGGTGCGCCGTTCGGCGGCCTGGCGTTGCACCCCGGCCACCAGGCGTACCCGTCCACCCCGGCGGCCTCGCGCCTCGCCTTCGTGCCCGGGCGGGACGAGAACGGCTCTCCGTACCTGGACGTGCTGGACACCTTCAACTTCTTCCGCCGGACCCGGGTGTTCCTGCGCGACCTGATCACCGGGCCGGTGGTGGTGGCCCCGGCGCCCGCGGGGAGCGGCCAGGTGCTCCGGGTGTACGGGATCACCGCGGACGGGCTGCTCCGCGTGGACCTGGGCGCGGCCGACCTGCAGTAGCGGCCCTCCGCTTCCCGTTCGCCTCCCGCCGGGGGCCTGGCGCGTGCCGGGCCCCCGGTGTTTTATTGTCGGCATGAGCTTGTTTCGTTTCACGACGGCGGGGGAGTCGCACGGCCCGGCGCTGGTCGCCGTCGTCGAGGGGGTCCCGGCGGGGCTGCGCCTGGAGGCGGAGCACGTCGACCGCGAGCTGCAGCGCCGCCAGGGCGGGTACGGCCGCGGCGGGCGCATGCGGATCGAGTCCGACCGGGCCGAGATCCTTTCCGGCGTGCGCCACGGGGAGACGCTCGGCTCGCCGCTCGCGCTCCTGGTGCGCAACCGCGACTGGGCCAACTGGACCGTCGCCATGTCCGCCGCCCCCCCGGAGGCGCCCGCCGACGAGGAGGCGATGCGGCGCGTCCACCTCCCGCGCCCGGGGCACGCGGACCTGGTGGGGATCCTCAAGTACGACCGCGCCGACGCCCGCGACGTGCTGGAGCGTGCCTCCGCCCGCGAGACCACCGTGCGGGTGGCCGCGGGCGCGGTGGCGAGGCGCCTCCTCGAGGAGGTGGGAATCGCCGTGGGGAGCCACGTGGTGGCGCTCGGGGGGATCCTCGCGGAGCCTCCGGAGGCGCTCCCGGACGACCTGAACGCCGCCTCCGACCCCTCCCCGGTCCGCTGCCTGGACCCGGAGGCGGAGGGACGGATGATCGACGCGATCGACGCCGCGAAGCGCGAGGGCGACACCCTGGGCGGAGTGGTGGAGGTGGTTGCGCGGGGCGTCCCCGTGGGGCTGGGCTCGCACGTCTCCTGGGACCGCAAGCTGGACGGACGGCTCGCCGCCGCGCTGATGTCCATCCAGGCGATCAAGGGGGTGGAGGTGGGGCTCGGCTTCGAGGCCGCCATGCGCCCCGGCTCCCGCGTGCACGACGAGATCGTCCGCGACCCGGCCCTGGACGGCGGGGGCGGCTACGGCCGTACCGGCAACCACGCCGGGGGGCTGGAGGGGGGGATCACCACGGGCGCCCCGCTGGTGGTGCGGGCCGCCATGAAGCCCATCTCCACGCTGATGCGCCCCCTTCGCACGGTGGACCTGCGCACCGGCGAGCCGGGCGACGCCGTGCGCGAGCGGTCCGACGTTTGCGCGGTCCCCGCGGCCGGGGTGGTGGCGGAGGCGATGGTGGCGATCGTGCTGGCCGGCGCGGTGCTGGAGAAGTTCGGAGGCGACAGCCTGGGCGAGCTGCTCCGCAACGCTCGCGGGTACCTGGACCGGATCCGGGAGCGGGGTGTCGCGGTCTGAGGGGGGAGCGGTCCGGCGGGTCGTGCTGGTGGGCTTCATGTGCTCCGGGAAGAGCACGGTGGCCGCGGAGCTGGCGCGGCGGCTGGGCTGGGAGGCGCTGGACCTGGACCGCGAGATCGAGGCGCGGGAGGGGCGGACGGTCCCGCGGATCTTCCGGGAGTCCGGGGAGGCGTACTTCCGCGGCCTGGAAGCGGCGGTGACGGCGGAGGTGGCGGGGCGGAGCGGCGTGGTGCTCTCCCCGGGCGGGGGGTGGATCACCAACCCGGCGCTCCTGGAGCTGCTGGGCCCCGGCACGCTCTCCGTGTGGCTGCAGGTGTCCCCCGAGACGGTGCTCTCGCGCGCCGGGCCGGACCGCGCGGCGCGCCCCCTGCTGGACGTCCCGGACCCGCTCGCCGCGGTCCGGCGCCTCCTGGCCGAGCGGGAGCCGCTCTACCGGCTCGCCGCGCTCGCCGTGTCCACCGACGCGCTCGACGCGGCGTCGGCCGCCTCCCTGATCGAGAACGAGATCCGAGCGCGCGGCGCCGCCCCCGGCGGGTGACGCGGACGCATCATCGCGACGAACCGAGCGAATGGCATCCACGCAGAAGAAACGGCTGGTGGTGGTGGAGTCCCCCACCAAGGCGAAGACGATCCGGAGCTTCCTCCCGCCCGGGTACCAGGTCGCCGCCTCCATGGGGCACGTGCGCGACCTCCCGGAGTCCGCGAGCGAGATCCCCCCTTCGCTGAAGGGGAAGGACTGGGCGCGGCTTGGGGTGGACGTGGAGCACGACTTCGAGCCGCTCTACGTGGTCCCCGCCTCCAAGAAGAAGGTGGTCGCCGAGCTCAGGTCGCTCCTCCGGGGGGTGGACGAGCTGGTGGTCGCCACCGACGAGGACCGCGAGGGGGAGAGCATCGGCTGGCACCTGGTGCAGGTGCTCAGCCCGCGCGTCCCCATCTCCCGCATCGTCTTCCACGAGATCACCCCGGAGGCGATCCGCGACGCGATACGCTCCCCCCGGCAGATCGACGAGGACGTGGTGCGGGCGCAGGAGACGCGGCGCATCCTGGACCGGCTGGTGGGCTACACCCTCTCGCCGCTCCTCTGGAAGAAGATCGCCGGGGGGCTCTCCGCGGGGCGCGTGCAGTCCGTGGCCGTGCGGCTCCTGGTGCAGCGCGAGCGGGAGCGGCGCGCCTTCCGCTCCGGGACGTACTGGGACCTGAAGGCGACGCTGCAGAAGGAGGCGGTCGCCTTCGGGGCGACGATGGTGGCGCTCCGCGGCAAGCGCCTGGCCACGGGGAAGGACTTCGACGAGAGCACCGGGAAGCTGCGCGCCGACCGCGACGTGGTCCTCCTGGGCGAGGCGGAGGCCCGCGCGCTGCGCGAGCGCCTCCTGGACGTGCCCTGGCAGGTGATCGACACGGAGGAGAAGCCGACCGTCCGGCGCCCCTCCGCGCCCTTCACCACCTCCACGCTGCAGCAGGAGGCGAACCGGAAGCTCCGCCTTTCCTCGCGCGACACCATGCGGATCGCGCAGCGGCTGTACGAGGAAGGGTACATCACCTACATGCGGACCGACTCGGTGCACCTCTCCGAGCAGGCCATCAAGGCCGCGCGCGGCCGGATCCGCTCCAGCTACGGCGAGGCGTACCTGAGCCCCCAGCCGCGGCAGTTCACGACCAAGAGCAAGGGCGCCCAGGAGGCCCACGAGGCCATCCGCCCCGCCGGGACGGAGATGAGGACGGTCGAAGAGCTGCGGCTCACCGGCCAGGAGGCGCGCCTGTACGACCTGATCTGGAAGCGCACCGTCGCCAGCCAGATGGCGGACGCTCGCCTCACCTACCTCACGGTGCAGATCCAGGCCGACGACGCCACCTTCCGCGCCTCCGGCCGCCGCATCGAGTTCCCGGGCTTCTTCCGGGCGTACGTGGAGGGGTCGGACGACCCGGACGCGGCGCTGGAGGACCGGGAGGAGCCGCTCCCGGCGCTCCGCGAGGGCGACGCGCTGCGGCTGCGCGAGCTGGAGGCGCTGGGGCACGAGACGCAGCCCCCCGCCCGCTACACCGAGGCCACGCTGGTGAAGACGCTGGAGGCGGAGGGGATCGGCCGCCCCAGCACCTACGCCAGCATCATCGGCACCATCGTGGACCGGGGGTACGCGGAGCGGAAGGAGAACCAGCTCATCCCCACCTTCACCGCCTTCGCGGTCACGGAGCTGCTGGAGCGGAACTTTCCCACGCTGGTGGACACCCGCTTCACCGCCCGGATGGAGGAGCAGCTCGACGAGATCGCAGAGGGCGAGGCGGAGTGGCTCCCCTACCTCCGCGAGTTCTTCAGCGGCCCCGAGGGGCTGGAGGAGAAGGTGCGCGAGGGGGCGGAGCGCATCGACCCGCGGGAGGCCTCCACGGTGCACCTGCAGGACCTCCCGGCGCGCGTGCGGATCGGCAGGTTCGGGCCCTTCGTGGAGGTGGGCGACGGCGACGCGGCCGTCACCGCCAGCATCCCGGACGGCGTCGCCCCCGCCGACCTCTCCGGCGCGCAGGTGGAGTCGCTGGTCCGCGCCAAGACCGAGGGACCCGAGAGCCTGGGGCGCCACCCGGAGAGCGGCGAGCCCATCTTCGTGATGAACGGGCGCTTCGGCCCGTACGTGCAGCTGGGCGAGGCCACGGACGAGAACCCCAAGCCCAAGCGCGCCTCGCTCCCCAAGGGGATGAGCCCGGAGCAGGCGACGCTGGAGCTGGCCGTGCGTCTCCTCGCCCTCCCGCGTGACCTGGGCACCCACCCGGAGAGCGGGAAGCCGGTGCAGGCCAACGTGGGGCGGTTCGGGCCGTACGTGGTTCACGAGGGCGACTTCCGCTCCATCCCCAAGGGCGAGGACGTGTACACCATCGGCCTGGAGCGCGCGCTGGAGATCCTGGCGCAGCCCAAGGCCGGCAGGCGCACCGCCGCCGCCCCGCTGCGGGAGCTGGGGCCGCACCCGGAGGACGGCGCGCCCGTGGTCATCATGGAGGGCCGCTACGGGCCCTACGTGAAGCACGGGTCCACGAACGCATCGCTCCCCAAGGGTGTAGAGGTGGACGAGGTGCTGATGGAGCAGGCCGTGGAGCTGCTCCGGGAGCGCGCCGCCGCCGCGGGGAAGAAGGGCGGCCGGGCCGCCAAGGGCGCCTCCGGGCCGGCGAAGAAGACCGCCCGGAAGTCCACCACGAAGAAGTCGGCGGTGGCGAAGTCCGCCGCGAAGAAGACGCCGGCGAAGAAGACGACCCGCCGGCCCAGGAAGTCGTAGCGAGCAGTCCAGAGGGAGGAGCGCGGATGGCGAAGGTAACGGTGGTCGGAGGCGGGCTCTCGGGCTCGGAGGCGGCGTACCAGCTCGCGGAGCGCGGGCACGAGGTGACGCTGCACGAGATGCGGCCGGTGCGCGGCACCCCCGCGCACCAGACGGAGCTGCTGGGGGAGATCGTCTGCTCCAACACCTTCAAGTCGGAGGACCCGCAGAACGCGCACGGCCTCCTGAAGCTGGAGATGGACGCCCTCGGCGCGGGCGGCTCGCTCCTGCTGGCGTGCGCCCGCGAGTCGCGCATCCCCGGCGGGACCGCCCTCACCGTGGACCGGCGCGAGTTCGCGGAGCGGATGACCGCCGCCGTCCAGGGCCACCCGCGCATCGCCGTGGTCCGCGACGAGGTCCGCGAGCTCCCGGAGGGGCCGGCCATCGTCGCCACCGGCCCGCTCACCTCCGACGCGCTCTCGGAGTCCATCCGTGCCGCGCTGGGCGACGAGGGGCTGGCGTTCTTCGACGCCATCGCCCCCGTGATCTCCGCCGACTCCATCGACCGCGACGTGGTGTTCAGCGCCTCGCGCTGGGGGAAGGGCGAGGCGGAGGAGGGCGACTACCTCAACTGCCCCATGACCAAGGAGCAGTACGAGGCGTTCATCGAGGCGCTCCGGGGTGGCGAGGAGCACGCGGGCCACGACTGGGAGAACGTCCCCTACTTCGAGGGGTGCCTCCCCATCGAGGTCATGGCGCACCGCGGCACGGACACCCTCCGCTTCGGCCCCATGAAGCCGGTGGGCCTCCCGGTGCCGCAGTGGGACGGGAAGCGCGCCTGGGCCGTGGTGCAGCTCCGCCGGGAGGACCGGGCCGGGAACCTGTGGAACATGGTGGGCTTCCAGACGCGGCTCCGCATCCCCGAGCAGAAGCGGATCTTCCGGATGATCCCGGGGCTGGAGGAGGCGGAGTTCCTGCGCTGGGGCTCCATCCACCGGAACACGTACCTGAACTTCCCCGCGCGCCTCTCCGCCCACGGCTCGCTGCGCGACCGCCCGGAGCTGGTCTTCGCCGGGCAGATCACGGGCGTGGAGGGGTACACCGAGTCCACCGCCACGGGGATCCTGGCGGCCGTCAACCTGGACCGCATCGTCCGCGGGCTGGAGCCGGCCGTCCCGCCGCCCACCACCATGATGGGCGGGCTGCTGCGCTACCTGCGCGACTCGGACCCCAGGCACTTCGCGCCGATGAACTCCAACTTCGGCCTGCTGGACCCGCTGGAGGAGCAGGTGAAGGACAAGGCCCGCAAGCGCGCGATGCTCGCCGAGCGCGCGCAGGCCGACTTCGCCGCCTGGATGGAGCGCAGCGGGATCGAGGTCCCGGCCGGGGCGGCGCGGTGACGGAGCGGCACAGGAGGAAGAAGGCGCCCCCCGCCCCCGCCCGGGAGGACGCTCGGACCGAGGAGACCGCCGCGCCCCGCCCGAGGGACGAGGCGGTCGCCGCTTTCCTGCGCTACGTGGAGAGCGAGCGGCAGCTTTCCCCGCGGACGCTGCGCGCCTACACGGGCGACCTGCGCGAGTTCGAGGCCTTCCTGACGGCGTACTACGGCACGCCGGACTGGACCTGGGGCGGGATCGACCGGCTGACCATCCGCTCCTTCATGGGCGACTGCGTGTCGCGCCGCGGACTCGCCAAGCGCTCCGTGGCCCGGAAGATCTCCGCCGTGCGCTCGTTCTTCCGCTTCCTGCACGTGGAGGGAGCCCTGGAAGCGAACCCCGCGCGCGCCGTGCGCTCGCCCAAGCGGGACCGCACGCTCCCGGGCTTCCTGACGCCGGAGCAGATGGAGACGGTGATCGCCTACGCCGAGGCCCGCGCCGACTCCGGCGGCCTCCTCCCCCTGCGCGACCTGGCGATCGTGGAGCTGTTCTACGGCACCGGGATGCGCCTCTCCGAGCTGCAGGGGCTGAACCTGGGCGACCTGGACCTGGTGTCGGAGCGGGTGCGGGTGATGGGGAAGGGGAGGAAGGAGCGGATCGTCCCCCTGGGGCGGATGGCGATCGCCGCGGCGCGCCGCTACCTGGCCGCCCGCGAGGAGCGGACGCAGGACACCCCGGGCGCCGACCCGCGCGCCGTGTTCGTGAGCCAGACGGGGAGGCGCCTGTCCGTGCGCCGCATCCAGATGATCGTGACCAACCTCCTTGACGGCGTGTCCGAGGACTCCGGCCTGTCCACGCACTCGCTGCGGCACACCTTCGCCACGCACCTGGTGGACGCCGGCGCGGACCTGGTGGCCGTCAAGGAGCTGCTGGGTCACGCGAGCCTGAGCACGACGCAGATCTACACGCACACCTCGCGGGAGCGGCTGAAGGCCGTGTACCGGCAGGCGCACCCGCGGGCCTAGTCCTACGAGAGAGAACGACGACGCGAATGTCGATACCCACTTTCCACGCCACGACCATCCTCGCCGTCCGCCGCGACGGCCGGCTCGCGCTGGGCGGCGACGGCCAGGTCACCATGGGCGACACCGTGATGAAGGGGTCCGCCCAGAAGGTCCGCAAGCTCCGCGACGGGAAGGTCCTGGCGGGGTTCGCGGGGTCGGTGGCGGACGCCTTCACCCTCTTCGAGAAGTTCGAGGAGAAGCTGGAGCGCTACCCCGGGAACCTCTCCCGGGCGGCGGTGGAGCTGGCAAAGGACTGGCGCTCCGACCGCTACCTGCGGCGGCTGGAGGCGCTCCTGGCCGTCGGCGACCGGGAGAACATGTTCCTCCTCTCCGGGAACGGGGACGTGATCGCGCCCGACGACGACATCGTCGCCATCGGCTCCGGGGGCTCGTTCGCCCTGGCGGCGGCGCGGGCGCTCAAGGAGCACTCCCCGCTCCCGGCCGCGGAGGTCGTGCGGCGCGGCCTGGAGATCGCGGGGGACATCTGCATCTACACCAACCGGAACATCACCGTCCTCGAGCTGGAGGACTGACCGGCGCTCCCGCGGCGATGGCCCCGGGATCCGCGCAGAGGACCGACGGAGATGAGCGAAGAAGCGAAGCAGGACACCGCGCCGGAGACGCAGCAGGAGCAGCTCTGGCTGGACGAGATGACCCCGCGGCAGATCGTCGCGGAGCTGGACAAGTACATCGTGGGGCAGGAGGCCGCCAAGAAGTCGGTCGCCATCGCCCTGCGCAACCGCTGGCGCCGCCAGCGCGTGGGCGAGGACCTGCGGGACGAGATCGTCCCCAACAACATCGTCATGATCGGCCCCACCGGGGTGGGGAAGACGGAGATCGCGCGGCGGCTGGCCCGCCTCGCGGGGGCCCCCTTCGTGAAGGTGGAGGCCTCCAAGTTCACCGAGGTGGGCTACGTGGGGCGCGACGTGGAGTCCATGATCCGCGACCTGGTGGACATGGCGATCAACATGGTCCGCACCGAGCGCGAGGACGAGGTGCAGGAGGTCGCGGAGCAGCGGGTGGAGGAGCGGATCCTCGACCTCCTCCTCCCGCCCGTGGGCGACGGCGGGAAGCCGGGCTCCTCCCCCGCGGCGACGCTGGAGGAGCGCTTCCGGGCCTTCGTGGTCTCTCCCGCGGGGCAGGTGGAGGACCGCCGCGCGGCGGAGGAGGCGAAGGCGTCCCCGGCCGCGGAGGGTGAGGACCGGGAGATGAAGGAGCGGCGCGAGCGGACGCGCGAGAAGTTCCGGCAGCTCCTGCGCGACGAGAAGCTGGAGGACCGCGAGGTGGAGGTGGAGGTCCAGCAGAGCTTCCCGATGGAGAACATGATGGTGCCGCTGGGCGGGGGCGGGGAGGGGATGGACAACTTCTCCGAGATGCTGCAGGAGTTCCTCCCCAAGCGCACCAAGCGGCGCCAGGTCACGGTGGCGGAGGCGCGCCGCATCCTCCTCCAGGACGAGCTGGACAAGCTGGTCAACATGGACGAGGTGGTGGACGAGGCGCTGGAGCGCTCGGAGCAGATGGGGATCGTCTTCCTGGACGAGATCGACAAGATCGCCGGGGACCGGAGCGGCGTCGCGGGGCCGGACGTGTCGCGCGAGGGGGTGCAGCGCGACCTCCTCCCCATCGTGGAGGGGTCCACCGTGCAGACCAAGTACGGGATGGTCCGCACCGACCACATGCTCTTCATCGCGGCCGGGGCCTTCCACGTCTCCAAGCCCTCGGACCTGATCCCGGAGCTGCAGGGGCGCTTCCCCATCCGGGTGGAGCTGAACAACCTCACCGAGCGCGACTTCGTCCGCATCCTCCGCGAGCCGAAGAACGCCCTCCTCACCCAGTACGGGGCCCTGGTCGCGGCGGACGGGGCCTCGCTGGAGTTCACCGACGACGGCGTGGAGGCCATCGCCCGGACCGCGGCCACGGTCAACGACCGGATGGAGAACATCGGCGCCCGGCGGCTGCACACCGTGCTCACCACGCTGCTGGAGGACATCCTCTTCGACCTCCCGGACGCCGCCGAGAAGCAGATCGTGATCGACGCCGGGACGGTGCGCTCCCGGCTCAAGGCCATCGTGGAGGACGAGGACCTGCGGAAGTACATTCTCTAGGCGGTAACCCCTTACCGGAGGGGGGCCTCCGGACCCAAAGACGACGCCCCCGCCGGGATCTCCCGGCGGGGGCGTCGTGTCGCACTTCGCAGTGTCGTTGCAGTCTGCTCCCTGTTCGTGTCTCAGTCCGGGAACGTCACCGACTGCGCGGCCTGCTCCGTGGGAGCGGCGCCGGTGATCAGCTCCACGATCGCGGACATCTCGGACCCCATGCGGTCCAGGCGGTCCAGGACGATGCGCGAGTGGGCGTAGTCGAAGTAGGTGTTGACGGCGTCCTCGTGGCCGGGGCTCAGGTCCACGATGCGCTCGTCCATCTTGGCCCGCAGCTCGTCGCAGATCACGGAAACGGCTTTCCGGACCTGCTGCTGCTCGGCGAGCGAGGTGACGCTCAGGTCGCCGGTCAGTCGCGGGAGGAGCTGCTCGATGAGCGCGACCGCCTCCGCCGGCGCGGCGACCGCGGCTCCCGACGCCGCGTCCGGCTCCGACAGCACCATCTCGGCGCCGAAGGCGAGTGCTCTGAGCTCCTCGAAGTTGCAGTACAGGATCACGGGGCCTCCATTGATCGGGACGCCTGCCATGATTAGCAAGCGCTGGGCCAATGTTGCTACCCGGCAGGGAGACGGGTGTTTCCCGGAAACGCCCGCCGGGCGCCTGAGCTTTGCGGATGGGCCGGGCGGAATGCACGGAGGCGGAGCACCCCGCGCCGGGTGGGATTGTCTGGAAGGAGCGACAGGTGCCGTCCCGTCGCGTGGGCACCTCGATCGTATATTCGTCTGATTCCGCGGGGAGCGCAAGGCTCTCGTTCGCGCGCCGGCTACCCTCCTCCCGTGAAGCGGCGCCGCGCGTCCAGGGCGCGCTCCAGCGCTTCCTCCGGGGTGTCGGCGAGGACGGTGAGATGCCCCATCTTCCGGCCGGGGCGCCCCTCCGCCTTGCCGTACAGGTGCAGCGCGACGGCCGGGTCGCGGAGCAGCTCCACCGTCTCCGGTCGGCCGACTCCGGCGCCGACGTGGTCGCCCAGGAGGTTCGCCATCGCGGCGGGGCGGAGCAGCTCCGTGGCGCCCAGGGGGAGGCCGCACACCGCGCGGAGCTGCTGCTCGAACTGCGAGACGGCGCACGCCTCCCAGGTGTAGTGCCCGGAGTTGTGGGGACGCGGCGCCACCTCGTTGATCCGCAGCGTGCCGTCCTCCTCCAGGAACATCTCCACCCCGAGCACCCCCACCACGCCCATCCCCTCGGCCATGGCCTCGGCGATGCGCCGCGCCTCCCCCGCGACCGCGTCCGGGATGCGCGCGGGGACCACGGTGGTGTCCAGGATCCCCCGCTCGTGCACGTTCTCGCCCACGGGGAAGGAGGCCACCTCCCCCGCCTCGGTCCGGGCGCAGACGACCGACACCTCCATCCGGAACGGGACGAACGCCTCCAGGATCAGCTCCATCCCCGGGCGCATCAGCGCCGCGAAGGCGGCGTCGGCCTCGCCGGGGGCGCGGATCACGGCCTGCCCCTTCCCGTCGTACCCCCAGCGCGCCGTCTTGAGCACGGCGGGGGTGCCGATCTCCGCCAGGGCGGCGCGGAGCCCCTCCAGGGTGTCGACGGCGCGGTACTCCGCCGTGGGGAGGCCCAGGCGGCGGGCGGCGTCCTTTTCGCGGACGCGGTGCTGCGCGGTCTCCAGCACGTGCGGGCCGGGGTGGAGGCGGACGTCGTCGGGGAGGGCGCGGAGCGCTTCCACGTCGGCGTTCTCCCACTCCAGCGTGACCACGTCGGAGCGGCGCGCCAGCTCGCGGATGGCCGCCGGGTCGTCGAGCGGCGCCTGGAGGTGGCCGTCGCACACCTGCGCGGCCGGCGCGTCCGCACCCGGGTCGAGCACAAGGGTGCGGTACCCCATGCGGCGCGCCTCCAGCGCGAGCATCCGGCCGAGCTGCCCCCCGCCGACGATGCCGATCGTCGCGCCGGGGAGGACGGGGCTACGCTTCACTTCGCCTCCCCCGCCGGGGGCTCGGGGCGCAGCGCGTCCTCGGCCATGCGCTCGCGGTAGGCGTGCAGGCGCTGGCGGATCTCCGGGTCGCAACTACCCAGGATGCGGGCCGCCAGCAGTCCGGCGTTGGCCGCGCCGGCCCTGCCGATCGCCACCGTCGCCACGGGGACGCCCTTCGGCATCTGCACGATGGAAAGGAGCGAGTCCAGCCCGTTCAGCGCGGAGGAGAGGACGGGGACGCCGATCACGGGGAGGACCGTCTTGGCCGCGGTCATCCCGGGGAGGTGCGCGGCGCCCCCGGCCCCGGCGACGATCACCTCGATCCCGCGCCCCTCCGCGGCCTCCGCGTAGGCGAACATCCGGTCGGGGGTGCGGTGCGCGGAGACGACCTCCATCTCGTACGCGATCCCCAGCTCCTCCAGGACCCGTGCGGCCTCCTGCATGGTCTCCCGGTCCGAGCGGCTCCCCATGATGATCCCGACGCGCGGCTGGCTCACGAACGCTCCCCTTCCGGACGGAGTGTGGACGGCGGCGGGGCGCTCCCCCGCGAGCCGTGAACATAGGCGCGCCCCCGCGGCCCGGCAACGCGCCTTGTCAGTCCGCGGGGCCCGGCCTATGTTCCCCGCCGGAGCCCACACCCCGTCCCCAACCGGCCGCACATGGACCTTCGAGAGGCGCAGGCGCGGGTCGACGCCTACATCTCCCAGTTCAAGGAGGGGTACTTCCCCCCGCTGGTGAACCTGGCCCGCCTCACCGAGGAGGTGGGCGAGCTGGCGCGGGAGATGAACCACCGCTTCGGGCCCAAGACCAAGAAGCCCGACGAGCCGGAGGCGGACGTCGCCCTGGAGCTGGCCGACGTCCTCTTCGTCCTGGTGGTGCTCGCCAACCAGATGGGCGTGGACCTTCAGGACGCGCTGGACCGCACCATGACCAAGTACCGCGTCCGCGACGCCGACCGCTGGGAGCGCAGGGACTGACCCTCGCCGCCGGCCGCGCCTTCCCCAGGGCTCCCCGCCACTCCTCGCCGCACGCGCCATGCAGCCAGTCGTCTACATCGTCGACGATGACCCGATCCAGCTCGCGCTGCTCACCGCCCAGCTGGAGCGCTTCCGGCGCTTCAGCACCCGGGGCTTCACCTCGGCGGAGGAGGCGCTGGAGGCGGTGGAGACCGATCCGCCGGACGGGATCGTCTGCGACCTGGTGATGCCGGGGATGGACGGGGTGGAGCTGACCCGCCGCGTCCGGCAGACGTACCGCGGGATCCCGGTCATCATCGCCACGGCGCGCTCGGAGGTGGGGGACGCGGAGCGCTCCCTGGCGGCCGGGGCCACCGACTTCGTCACCAAGCCGATCGACGCGGCGGGGCTGGTGACGCGCATCGTCCGGAGCCTGGAGGAGACCCCCGCGCGCGACCTCCGCCCGGCGGCGGAGGGGGACGCCGACCCCAACCGGATCGTCGGGTCGCACCCGCTCGTGGAGGAGGTGCGCAAGTTCGTCCGCAACGTCGCGTCCGTCCCCCACGTGTCGGCCCTGCTCCTGGGGGAGTCCGGGGCGGGGAAGAGCCTGGTGGCGCGCGCCATCCACGACGCGGGGCACGGGCTCCGCTCGCGCTTCGCGGAGATCAACTGCGCCTCGCTCCCGGCGCAGGTGCTGGAGGCGGAGCTGTTCGGCTACGAGAAGGGCGCCTTCCCCGACGCGCGGCAGACCCGGAAGGGGCTGCTGGAGGTGGCCGACAGCGGCACGCTCCTCCTGGACGACGTGGCGAAGATGCCGCCCGAGGTGCAGGGGAAGCTCCTGGGGTTCCTGGAGGCGCGGAGCTTCCGGCGGCTGGGCTCCACGCGCGAGATGTCGTCCAACCTTCGGATCGTTGCCACCAGCAACGTGGACCTCTCGGCCGAGGTGGCGGCCGGGCGGTTCCGGCGCGACCTGTACTACCGCCTAAACGTGGTGTCGCACGTCCTCCCCCCCCTGCGCGACGTCCGCACGGACATCCCGGCGCTGGCCCACCACTTCGTGGTGCGCGCGGCGGGGTACTTCGGGAAGCCGGTCCCGGAGCTGGACCCGGAGGACCTGGAGCGCCTCCAGGGGTACCACTGGCCGGGGAACGCGCGGGAGCTGCGGAACCTGGTGGAGCGGTCGATGATCTTCTCGCGCGACTCGATGCTGCGGGTGAGCACCTTCGTCGGCTCGGTTGGGGCGCCGGCGTCGTCGGTGCTGCCGGTCCCCAAGGGGCTCACGCTGGACGAGGTGGAGCGGCTCTACATCGAGGCGACGCTGCGGGAGCTCGGGGGGAACGTGCAGGAGGCGGCGGCGCGGCTGGGGGTGTCGCGCAAGGTGCTCTGGCAGCGGCGCAAGCGCCACGGACTGCTGGAGGAGCGGTCCTGATCCGCTTCGGGTGTGTCGCGAGTGGTCGGCGGGGGGAGGCTCCTCCGGCGGTGCGAAACTCGCCCGGCCATCTCGGCGAGACGTGATTGCGGCGAGGGCTCACACAGACGCACCGCCTGCTGAGCCTCCCCCCGCCTCCCGATCACCTCTCCCGACTACCTGGATCCGGGATCAGGCGTCCGGCGCGACGAGGTAGGTCACGGTGAGCCGGAGCTCCGCGGGGGCGGGCTGCCCCTTCAGCTCCAGGCGGTAGGTTGCCTCCGCGGACCGGGCCGGCCCGACCTTGCCGCTCGTACCGAGCGACACGCCCCGCCCGCCGGTGAGCGGCTGGAAGGCTCCGTCGGCGCCGCGGACCTGGAAGCCGGGGGTGTCGGTGGCGCCCGCCGTGGCGGCCACCGCGACGATCCTGCTCCCGCTCCCCGCCAGCTCCAGCGGCATCGCCACCTCAACGAACTCGCCGGGCCGGTGCCGTACGGCGGAGGCCCGCGGCGCCGCCGAGAAGGCGACCGGCTCCAGGATGGTGAGCGACACCCCGACCTCCCCGGTCTGCGCCTCCAGGCCGCCCGCCGCCGCGAGGAGGATGCCGATGGCCGTGAGCGTGCTGCGCAGCATGGAAGCCTCCGTCGGAAGGGGAATCGCGTGAATCCCCTCCCAACGCGAGCGGCGGGCCGCTCTTCCTGGAGAGCCAACCTGCGCCGCGGCAACGAGTTACGCCGCAAGGCTCTGGTCCCCCGGTGTCCACGATCCGTACGGCGGCCGGCGGAAGATCCGCCAGGTGTGTATGTGGTAAGGATTTACGGGAGGTGGCCAGAAAACGGACAGCGGCACCGGGGCATGTGCACCGGTGCCGCTTCGACGTCGTGGAGTCCGGACGGCCTCGCCGGCTCAGCTCTCCGGCTTCACGAGCAGGATCGGGGGCGCTTCGACGAGCACCTCGTCGCCGGAGGCGGGGATGGTGAAGCGGACCGCCTCGGGCTCGGCGCGGGCGCCGAGGACGGCGAGCGAGGACGCGGCGACCCGGACCTCGTACTCCCCCGGGCGGAGCCGCCCCAGGTAGTACTCGCCGTCGCTGAAGGTGGGGACGCGCTGCACCGCGCCGGTCGAGAGGGCGGTGATCTCCACCGTGACCCCGCCGGCCGTGGGGACCCCGTCCCCGGCGACGAGGAGTCCCGCCAACTCGCGGGTGCGGAGCAGCGGGAAGTCCACCCGGGTGTAGAGGTGCGGGGACGGCCGCAGGAGCACGGCGGGCGTGGCGGGGACCCAGGAGGGGTCGGGGAGCGTGGTGGTGTCCACCCGCACCGGGACCACCTCGTAGGGGAGGACCGACCAGGTGTCGTACCGCCCCGTATCGTCGGTCCGGGTGCGGAGCCCGCCCACCCCCACCCACACGCCGGCCACCGCGGGCTCGTCCGGGCCCCGCGCGCCGTCGCCGTCCAGGTCTTCGAACACGGTGCCGGCCACCCCCGCCAGCCCCATGCCGCCGTAGGGGAGCGG